>CAYWOF010000067.1:0-12094 GCA_964459825.1 uncultured Phycisphaeraceae bacterium
GGCGCCGTCGCGCCGATGGCCGATCAGATCGCCGGACAGCTCCAGGGGCTCGGTCGTTCCGGCGAGGCGGGTGTCTGGCGCCGCCGGGCCGAGGGGGCCCGATAGGAGGTCCTTGGTCGGCCGGGGGTCTTTCGCTAAGATCGGTCGCGTTGAAGCTGCCCGCCGACATCGTCCAGCGCCTGCGCCGGCACTACGACCACCGGCCCGTCTGCGTGACGGGCGGGGCCGGGTTCATCGGCGGGCACCTGGTGGATGCCCTCCTGTCGGTCGGTGCCACCATCACCGTCATCGATGACCTGTCCAACTCCACCATCGCCCACCTCGCCGACCTGATCGACCTCGAGCCCGAGCGGGTCCGGTTCGTGCAGGGCTCGATCCTGGACGATGAGGCCGTGGCCGAGGCCGTGGGCAGAGGGGGGGCGGGGGGCGGCGCGCCGGCCCGCACCGTGTTCCACCTCGCGGCCCTGGGCTCGGTGCCCCGGTCCATCGCCGAGCCCCAGCGAACCTGGTCGGTCAACGCCACGGGCACCGTGCGCATCCTCGAGGCCGCGCGCCGCGCCAAGGCCGAGCGCATGGTCCTCGCCGCGTCCTCCTCCGCCTACGGCAACGACCCCGCGCTCCCCAAGGTCGAGACCCAGCTCCCGGCCCCGGCCTCGCCCTACGCCGCCAGCAAGCTCGCGGGCGAGGAGGCCCTCGGCGCGTGGTCGCGCGCCTACGGCCTGAGCACGGTGAGCCTGCGCTACTTCAACATCTTCGGCCCGCGTCAGAGCCCGGAGAGCGACTACGCCGCGGTGATCCCCGCCTTCGCCAAGCGCATCCTGGCCGGTGAGCCGCCGCTCATCCACGGGGATGGGGAGCAGTCGCGCGACTTCACCTTCGTGGCCAACGCGGTGCTGGCCACGCTCCTGGCGGGGGCGAGCGAGAAACCGCTGGCGGGCGAGGTGGTGAACGTGGGAACGGGGCGCCGGGTGACGCTCCGGGAGCTGGCGCGGGCCATGACCGCCATCGTCGAGCGCGAGATGGGCGGGTCCCACCCCGAGCCGGTGTTCGGCCCCGCGCGCGCCGGGGATGTGCGTCACTCGCTGGCGGACCTGACGCGCGCCCGGGCCCTCCTGTCCTACGGGCCCATCGCGACGCTCGAGGAGGGCCTGGCGGAGACCATCGCCCACCTGCGCCAGGCGCTGGCGGAGGCCTAGCGTGGTTCACGAGGCGATCGAGACGCTCGGCGGCCTCTACGAGCTGGCGCGCCTCGGCGTGATCTCGCGGTTCCGCTTGCGCGGGCCCTACTGGCAGTGGCGCCTGCACACCGCGTTCGGACGCGGGTATCCGGCTTCGCGCCGGGAGCTTGTTCGTTCCATCATCGCCTACGGGCGGTGGGTCCACCGCCTCCGTCGTGACGGGGGGGCGTAGCTCACCCGCCGTACCATCGGGCGCCATGGCGGGCCCCACGATCTACCTCGACAACGCCTCGACGAGCTGGCCCAAGGCCCCCGGGGTCGCGGAGGCCATGGCGGGGTTCCTCGCCGGGGGCGCGGCCAGCCCGGGGCGCGGCGCATATCGCATGGCGATGGCCACCTCCGCCATGATCGACCGCCTGCGCCGGCGCCTCGCGGCCCTCATCGGCGCCTCGGACCCCGACCGGGTCATCCTCGGCCCCAGCGCCACGCACGGCCTGAACGCCGCCATCCTCGGGCTCTTCCCGCCGGGGGCCTCGGCCGGCGCCGCGCGCGTGGTGACGACCGTGCTGGAACACAACTCGGTCCGGCGACCGCTTGCGCACCTGGAGCGGCTCGGCGTGATCGACATCGTCCGGATCGGGTCCGACGCGTCGGGGTACGTGGATGCGGACGAGGTCCTCGGCGCCATCGATGAGCGGACCGCGCTCGTCGCGGTGCTGAGCGCCAGCAATGTCGCGGGCACCATCCAGCCCATCGAGCGCATCGCCGAGGGCCTGCGCCGCTCCGGAAGCCCGGCCCTCCTGCTCGTGGACATGAGCCAGTCGGCGGGCCTGATCGAGGAGCAGGTCGAGAAGGTGGGGATCGACCTCGCGGCCTTCCCGGCCCACAAGGCGCTCCTCGGGCCCACCGGTGTGGGGGTGCTCTACGTCGGCCCGCGCGCCGACCGGCTCGCCCCCACCCGCTTCGGCGGCACGGGCGTCGAGTCGGAATCGGATCGCATGCCCGCGCGCCTGCCGACCCGGCTCGAACCGGGCACCCCCAACACCGTCGGCTACGCCGGGCTCCTCCGCGCCCTCGAGTGGGCGGCCGAGGCCCGGACCCCCGCGCTGGAGCACGAGCGGTCGCTGGCCCGGCGCGCCATCGAGGCGTTGGGCGCCGAGCGCGCCGTCCACATCCTCGGGCCCGGTCCCGACGACCCGCGCCCGCGCCTGGGGCTCTTCTGCTTCACCATCGATGGACTCGACCCGGCCGAGGCGGCCCTGGCCCTGGACGGGTCGTTCGGGATCGCCGTGCGCACCGGCCTGCACTGCGCGCCGGGGGCACACCAGGCCCTGGGCACGCTGGATCGTGGCGGCGCCATCCGCGTCAGCCCCGGGCCGTTCAGCACGCCCGAGGACATCGACGCCCTGGTGGCCGGGGTCCGATCGCTCGCCCGCGCGTGAGTCCCGGGGGCCGACGGGCATTCCGGACCAGGGGCCGCGGGTACAGTGGTGGCCATGGCGGAGCCCGATCGCCTCGCGAGCCTCGTGTTGCAGCACGCCCAGACGTCGCGCCTGCTGGGTGTGGACTTTGTCCCGGCCTTTCGACGCTCCGGGCGAGGTCCCGTCGCGCCGGTGGAGCTTCCCGCCCCCCGGGCGGACTCCGCGCGGGTTCAGGGCTCTCCCCACGCCCAATCCGCGGCAGGGGCCGGGGCGTCCCCGGAGGTTGGGCCCGGCGCACCGCGCGACCGCGCCGAGGTCCAGGCCCGTCTGGATGCCCTTCGCGAGCGATACGAGCGCGAGGCCCCGCACCAGCACTTCGTGACCGACCACCATTGCATCGTCTGGGGGGATGGAAACCCGTGCGCCCGGCTGATGTTTGTGGGCGAGGCCCCGGGGGCGGAGGAGGACCGCGTCGGACGGCCCTTCGTGGGGCGCGCCGGCCAGTTGCTCGACAAGATGATCGCGGGCATGGGGCTCAGGCGCGAGGAGGTGTACATCGCCAACGTCTTGAAGACCCGCCCGCCGGACAACGCGACGCCATCCTCGGAGGAGATCCGGCTCTGCGCCCCGTACCTCTTCGAGCAGATCGGCATCATCGCGCCCGAGGTGATCGTGGCCCTGGGCTTGCCCGCCTCGCGGGCCCTGCTCGACAGCGTCGAGTCGATGTCGCGCCTGCGCGGGCGCTGGCACGAGTTCCGCCCGCCCGGCGGCTTCGGGGCCCGGACCATCCCGGTCATGCCGACCTACCACCCGGCGTTCCTGCTGCGCAGCTACACCGAGGAGAACCGGCGCAAGGTCTGGTCTGATCTGCAGTTGGTGATGGAGCGCCTGGGCCTGAAACGGGCCTCTCCGGCCACGGCGCAGCCGGCCTGAGCGGACGCGGGGGTCCGATTCCGCCCGGGGCAGAATTTGTCCTCGCGGGCAGGAACCAGGAATCCGCCCCATGCGAAGAAATACGTGATCGGTCCCCGCGTTAGGCGTTGGGACCGGTCCGGCCGACCGGCCGTCATCAGCGCGACCCCCACGAGACCCGGCGCTCGGCCTTATGGCTGAGTGCTGGGTTTTTTCGTCCCCGTTCGGGGCCGCCCGGCGCCGGGACGGATGCCGACGCGGCACCGATTGCCGTGGCCATGCCGCGGGGGATCGATCCGCGCCGTCATGGACGCGTAATGTCCGGTGTTCCGCCGCCTCTCAGAATCGAACGTGGCACCCGTTGCGAGGAGGCGGATCATGAAGCGACGCACCATCGCGCTGAGCACGATCCTGACCATCGGCGCCGCCGGTGCGGCGATCGGGCTGACGGCCGCGCGCGGTGCGGGCGACGATGAGATCGTCATGCTCGCCCAGTGCCCCGTTCCGGTCCAGGTCACCATCCAGGCCCACCTGGCCGGCGGCGCCCTGCGTGAGATCGAGCGGACCACCGACCATGGCGAGGTCCTCTTCGAGGTCGATGTGAACACCGGCGCCGGGATCCTCGAGTTCGACGTTGCCGAGGATGGGGCCTACCGCGGCCCGGACCTCGACGGCGAGGACCCCGACGATCCAGAGGACCTCGAGGACGAAGAAGGTCCCGGCCCGGATGAGGATGGCGATGTCCGCGTGACACTCGAGGAGTGCCCCGCCCCCGTTCAGGCCACCATCGCCCGGCATGTCGCGGGCGGCTCGGTCAACGAGATCGAGCGCTCCCCCGCGGGGAACTTCGAGGTCGACGCCAGCGGCCCGGAGGGGCGGTTCGAGTTCGTGGTCTCCGGCGACGGCACCTACCTCGGGCCCGAGGGCGATGGCGAGGATCCGCTGTGACTCGGCGCCTGCGCCGGTCCGGCGGCCGGCGCGGCGTGCTTCCGGTTCGGGCCCGGTCGCGGTAGGCTGTTCTTCCATGAGGATCCTCATCGTCGAGGACTCCCGCCGGCTCCGCGAGTCGGTGGCCGATGGGCTCCGGGCCGCCGGCCTCGCCGTGGACGCGGCGGCGGACGGGCGCGGCGGCCTCATCCACGCCCGCACCACCGACTACGACGCCATCGTCCTGGACCTCATGCTCCCGGAGCTGGACGGCCTCTCGCTGCTGCGCCAGTTGCGCGGCGCGCGGGCGCGCACGCCGGTCCTCATCCTGAGCGCCAGGGACCGCGTGGAGCACCGCGTCGAGGGCCTGCGTGCCGGCGCCGACGACTACCTCGTCAAGCCCTTCGCCTTCGACGAGCTCCTGGCCCGCCTCGAGGCGCTGTGCCGGCGTTCCCGCGGCGTCGCCTCCAACACGCGGCGCATCGGCAACCTCGAGCTCGACCTCGGCGCCAAGCGATTCGTCATCGGGGGGGCCGAGCTGCGCCTGGCCCCGCGCGAGTACGCCATCCTCGAGTACCTCGTCCTCAACGCCGGACGGACCATCCCGCGCGCCGAGCTCGAGGAGCACATCTACCCCGAGGACCGCCAGGTCTGGAGCAACGCCGTCGACTCGGCCATCGCCCTCATCCGGCGGCGCCTGGCGGAGGCGGGCGTGCGCGATCTCATCGAGACCCGTCGCGGCCAGGGCTACCTCATCCCCGCTCCCACCGTCCCCGCCCCGGCGCCCGGGGATGCGTCATGAGGTCTCTCCGGCGAGCGCTGCTCGTCTACATCCTCGCCGGCCTGGCCCTGGTCCTGGTGCTGGCGGGCACGGTTGTCTTCCTCGTCGCGCGCCACGGCCTGCGCACGCAGCTGGATCGCTCGCTGGTCAGCCGCGCCCGCAACTTCGCCTCGGTCGTCATCGAGGAGGCGCCGGAGCCGACCGACCCGCCCGGCGAGGTCCCGGGCCTGGTGCTGGACTACAAGGGCTCGCTGGCCGAGTCCGACCTGGGCGTGCTCCTGCGGATCGCCGAGGACGAGGAGGAGCCGATCGCCCGGTCCCCCGACTGGCCGGCGGGCTACGAGGGCCCCGACGCCGAGCCCGTGCCCGATGGGCCGCCGATCATCCGCGACATCCGCCTGCCGCCCACCCGTCCCGGCGGTCGTCCGGCCCGCGCCCGCGCCGTGACGCTGGCGCACTGGTCGACCCACGAGGTCCCCGATGAACCGGCGCACGCGGCGCCGGCGACCACGCCGCCGATCCTCGTCGTGGTGGACGTGATCGGGCGCACCGATGGCGTGGCGCGCGCGGAGGCGGCGGTGCTGGGCGCGCTCGTCGCCGGCGGCCTGCTGGCCGCGCTCGGCACCGGCGCGGCCGTGTGGTTCGGCGTGCGTCGCGGGCTGGGCCCGCTCCGGCGGCTCGGGCACGAGCTGGGGCGCGTCGACGCCGGCTCGCCGGCGCTGGCCTCGGCCCCCGAGACGTACCCCGAGGAGCTCCGGCCCGTGCTGGGCGCGCTGGCGCGCATGCTGGAGCGCGTGCGCGAGGCGCTGGAGCGCGAGCGGCGCTTCACCGATGCCGCGGCCCACGAGCTGCGCACCCCGCTGGCCGAGCTCCGGACGCTGTCGGACGTGGCCCGGCGCTGGCCGGAGCCGGAGCGTCTGCGTCACGCCGCCGGCGAGGCCGGGGCCATCGCCGCGGAGATGCAGGCGCTGCTGGAGAGCCTGCTGGCCTCGGCACGCGGCACCGAGCACGCGCAGCCCGTGGAGTCGATCGCGCTGCTGCCCCTGGCCCGCACCATCGCGGCGCGCGAGATGGCGCGATTCCCGGCGCGGGGCATCCGGTGCGATGTGGAGGGGGACGACCGGGCGCACTGGAGCGGCCCGCGCGGGGCCATCCTCGCCATCGTCCGCAACATCATCCAGAACGCCGCCGAGTACACGCCGGAGGGAGGCGCCGTCCGCATCTCGGCCCGTCGGCACAACGGGCACGCGCGCCTCGAGGTCGAGAACGGTCCCGTGACCCTGCGGCCCGACGAGCTCAAGCGCCTCTTCGAGCCCTTCTGGCGCGCGAGCCCAAGCCGCTCCGACCGCGCGCACCGCGGCCTGGGCCTGGCGATCGTCGCGAACCTGTGCCAGGAGCTGCGCCTGGAGCGCAGCGCCGGCCTCACGGCGGCCAACCACCTGCGGATTCGCATCTCCGGTCCCGGCGTCGCACCGACTGGCGCTCTCAATCCGGCGCCGGTGGTTACCGCCCCTCTGCCTTGAGTTGGAGCGTCGTCCCGGCCGGCAGTTCGCGGATCTCGGTCACCTGGTAGAGCGGGCTCCCCCCCCAGCGCACCTGGAACGTGAACTCCACGGGGTCACCGACCGCCAGACCCTGGAGCGCGACGCCCTTCGCCACCGGGAAGGGCATCGTCATCTCGTTCATGCCGAGCGTGCCATCCTGGCGCACGAAGTGCTCGATGCGCTCGTGGTGGATCATGAGCTCCGCCGCGGGCCTGGCCGGGTCGGGCAGCTGCTCGATGCGACCCCGGACGGTGTAGCGCTGGCCGGGTGGCTGTGGAGCGGGCGACGACCGCGAGCAGGCGCCCCAGACTCCCGCGCCCAGCAGGATGGCAACGATCGCGCCCCGCCCTATCCGGGCCGCCGGGGTGGCGCCCGCCCCGTGCATCACGCCGGCTCGAGCGTGACGAACGCGGCCACCGCCTCGATGTCGGGCGCCAGGTTCGGTGTGTAGCGCATGGTCCACGCCGACCCCGCCTCCGCGATCACGATCTTCCCGCAGTTCTCCCGCTTGTACCAGTCGCGGTTGCCGCGGTTGTAGACGACCATTCCCTGGCGACGGTTGCGCTGGGCGCGCTTGAGCCCGCGCTGCACCGCCGGGTCCTGGCGCATCAGCCGCTCGATCGTGTCGCGCTGGTCGTCCGTGCGCGGCGTCTTGGCGACCGTGCACCGGAGCGACTGCCCGGGCTTGAACTTGTCGGTGGAGGCGGCGGTGGGCATGTTCGGGTCTCGCTCGGCTGCTGGGGAGAGGGAAGTCTAACCACCCCGGCCGCAGGGTCCACCCGCGCCGTACGACCACCGAAACCGCGCCGAAACCTCGCCCCCGAAAACCGGAGAATCGTCCCGGGACGCGTAAACTCCTCGCACATGAACCCGATCAACAACCCTCAGCCCATCCCCGGCCCCCAGCCGAAATTCGACCCCGAGGCCGCCCACCACCAGAAGCCCAAGCTCCGCCCCGTCCGCGGTTTCCCGGCCAAGGTCGGCGACCAGATGGCCCTGGGGCTGGCCGACGCCCGGCAGATCACCGACCGCATGGTGGTCACCAGCCCGGCCGTCCAGCACCTGCTCCCAATGATGGATGGCCAGAAGACCATCGACGAGATCGTCACGGCGGTGGGCAAGGGGCTGACCCGTCCCATCATGGAGACCCTGGTGGCCCAGCTCGACGATGCCGGGCTGCTCTTCGGCCCGCGCTTCGACGAGCTGCTCGCGAAGATGCGGGCCGACTTCGACGCGGCGCCGATCCTCCCACCCTCGTCCACCGCGGCGTTCGCCGACTTCCTCGTCGCCCAGCACCTGGGCCTCAAGGCCCCGGCCCAGCCCACCGACGAGCAGAAGAAGACGCTGGGCCCGGAGCGCCTGCGCGCCGCCATGAACGAGTGGATGGACAAGAGCCTGGAGAACGCTGAGACGCCGAGCTTCGATGAGCTCCCGCGCGCCCTCGTCGCCCCGCACATCGACTACCCGCGCGGCTGGATGAACTACGCCCACGCCTGGGGGCGCATGCGCATCGTCGATCGCCCCGAGCGGGTGATCATCCTCGGCACCAACCACTTCGGCCAGTCCACCGGCGTGGCCGCCTGCGACAAGGGTTACGAGACCCCGCTGGGCGTCAGCCCCCTCGACGCCGAGTTCGCCGGGAGGATGCGCTCGCGCCTGGGCGACAGGCTCTTCGAGAACCGCTACGACCACGAGCGCGAGCACTCCATCGAGCTCCAGGTCGCCTGGGTCCAGCACGTGCTCGGCACGGGCGAAGGCGGGGCGCACTGCGGGGTCTTCGCCGCGCTCGCCCCCCCCCCGGGGGTGAACACGGGCGTGACCTACGCCGGGCTGGGGGTGGCCCTGCTTCCCTGCGTCGCGGGGGGGAGCGCCTCGATCGACGAGTCCCCCGGCCAGACCCTGGTCATCGCCAGTGCCGACCTTTCCCACGTCGGTCCCATGTTCGGGGACCAGCAGGCCCTGGCGGGCGAGGACGAGAAGGCCGAGGCCTTCCGCAACAAGGTCCTCAGCCACGACCGGGAGATGATCGAGCTTCTCCGCCAGCGCAAGGCCGAGGAACTCGTCGCCTCCATGGCCTGGCAGCAGAACCCCACGCGCTGGTGCTCCACCGGCAACCTCGTCGCCGCGATGCTCACGGTCCGTCCCGAGCGGGTCGAGCTGCTCAACTACGCCGCGGCCATGGACCCCCAGGGCATGGGCATGGTCAGCACCGTGGCGATGGCGATGTGGTGAAGACCGACGGGCCACTCACGTGGAGCGGACCGACGCCGGTCGCGCGGTTCGGGGGGCGCCGGTCGACCCGCGCCGGGTTCAGCGCGGGATCGGCTCACGCGTCAGGCGGCTGGGCCGATCGGTGTAGAAGGCGCGCCCGAGGTCCTGATTGAACATGCGCCAGTTCGTGTCGCCCGTGATCGCCAGGGCGTTCTCGACGTCCACCGGACGCTGATAGAGCGTGTCCACCTCCGGCGAGAGATTGGCCCGAAGGTCGGCATCCCGGCCGAAGGGGTTGCTCCCGCATCCGGCGAGCGTGGACCCGCCGACGAGGCACAGGACGGCGACGGCGCGGGCGGGCTTGAGTCTCATCGTGAGGGCTCTCCAGGGGGCGGTTGTTGTAACGCTCATCTCGCGGCGCGTCAACCGGTTCGCGACTATTCGGGCCTGGCGCGCCGGGGGTTTCGCGGGCGGTTCGGGCGACCCCTCGGGTTCGCGCCGGACCGGCGTTCGCCCGGGGCACCGGCCGGCCCGGGGTCCCGTCCGCTAAGCCGTGCGTCGCCAAGACGATAGGCGCGGCTCACGCGCCACCTTTCCCCCAGCCGGATCAGGCCGCCTCCGCGGTACCGTCGGCACCGCCCGCCTACACCTTCCGGGGTGAGAACCATCGCGCCGCGTCCGTTCGGGGGGCTTAGGTTGAAGGTAGGGGGGTTCGATGGGTGGTCGATGATCGCGCCAGGGGGGACAGCCAGCCAGGGCCCGGCAGGGGTTATTCCCCCACCCTCCCCGTATCAGATCGCGCAGGCGGAACGGGCACGTCTGGCGCGGGCCGTGGCTGAATCCAAGGCGTACCTGGATCGGGTGGACGCCATGTTCGGCCGGCACACGCTGATCCCAACCCGGGCCGCCGACCTGATGAAGGCGGAGATTGCCCGGCTTCCCTCGGCCGTCCGTGAGGCCGTGGGGTTCATGCAGCGGATGGGCACCCGCTACCACAAGGGCCCGACCCCGGTCGAGCTGATGCGCCACATCGTGGACCGGATGGGGTAAGGCCGCCTGCCAGACCGGCAGGCGGGGGGTGCCGGAGGGCCGGTGGGGGCGGGTCGAGTACGGAAACGGGGCGTTGGCAGGATGTCGTCCGGGTGGCGGCCGGGCGCGCGGGTTGCATGCGAGACCTGTTCGGGCGCGGAGAGCGCCCGAGGGGGATTCGATGCGACCCGACAGACTCACGACCATGGCCCAGCAGGTCCTGGCCGATGCCCAGGCCGATGCCGCCGCCCGATCGAACCCCGAGGTCGGGGCCCTGCACCTGCTCGCGGCCCTGATCAAGGACCGGAGCGGGCCGGCCTGGTCCATCCTTGAGCGGTCCGGGGCCGGTGCCGCCCGCATCGCCACCCTGACCGGGGGCGAGCTCGACCGTCTGCCCACGACCAGCAGCGGGGCTGGGACGCCCGGACGGGCCCTCATGGACCTCCTGACCCGTGCCGAGGCCGAGAGCCGGAAGCTGGGCGATCAGTACGTCTCCAGCGAGCACCTCCTCCTGGCGGTGGTGGAGGGGGCGGGCGGCGGGCCTGCGCGTGAGGTGCTGCGCCTGGGCGGGGCGGACCGCAAGCACATCGAGAAGGCGATCCGGGATGTGCGCGAGGCCTCGGGCGTGCGGAACGTCACGGACCCCGGGGCCGAGTCGGCCTACGAGGCGCTCAAGAAGTACGCGATCGACCTGACGGAGAAGGCCCAGAGCGGCAAGCTGGACCCCGTGATCGGGCGCGACGAGGAGATCCGGCGCTGCGTGCAGGTGCTCTCCCGGCGCACCAAGAACAACCCGGTGCTGATCGGCGAGCCCGGCGTGGGCAAGACGGCCATCGCCGAGGGGCTGGCCCAGCGGATCGTCGATGGCGACTGTCCCGAGGGGATGCGCGACAAGCGGATCATGGCCCTGGATGTCGGCGCGATGCTCGCGGGCTCGAAGTTCCGGGGCGAGTTCGAGGAGCGCCTCAAGGCCGTGCTGCGCGAGGTGACGGCCAGCCAGGGCCGGATCATCCTGTTCATCGACGAGCTGCACACGATCATCGGGGCGGGCGCGGCCGAGGGGGCCGTGAGCGCGGGCAACATGCTCAAGCCCGCGCTGGCGCGCGGCGAGCTGCGTTGCATCGGCGCCACCACCCTCGACGAGTACCGCAAGCACGTGGAGAAGGACCCGGCCTTCGAGCGGCGCTTCCAGCCCATCTACGTCGATCAGCCCAGCGTGGAGGAGACGGTGGCGATCCTGCGCGGGCTCAAGCCGCGCTACGAGGCCCACCACGGCGTGCGGATCCTCGACGGGGCGATACTGGCTGCGGCCCAGCTGTCGCACCGCTACATCACCGAGCGCTTCCTGCCCGACAAGGCGATCGACCTGATCGACGAGGCGGCCAGCCGCCTGCGGATCGAGAACGACTCGATGCCGCACGAGCTCGACGAGCTGCGCCGCCGGATCATGCAGCTGGAGATCGAGCGCGAGGCCGTGAAGCTCGAGGTGGGGGGTGCCAAGGGGCCCCGCGCCAAGGGCGCTGAGGCGGGCGATGGAACCCGGCGCGAGCTCGACCGGATCGAGCGCGAGCTCTCCGAGCTGCAGGAGCAGAACCGGGCCCTGACCGCCCGCTGGGACGCGGAGAAGAAGGAGCTCGACGCCGTCAAGGCCATCAAGGGCCAGATGGACGCCAGGCAGACCGAGCTGGAGCAGGCCCAGCGCCGGGGCGACCTCGAGGCGGCCGCGCGCATCCGCTATGGTGACCTGCGCGAGCTCGAGCGGCGCCTGGCCGATGCCGAGCACACCCTGGCCGAGCGCCAGACCCACGGCGAGGCGATTGTGAAGGAGGAGGTGGACGCCGAGCAGATCGCCGAGGTGGTCGGCGCCTGGACCGGCATCCCCGTCGCGCGCCTCGTCGAGTCCGAGCGCGCCAAGCTCACCCGCATGGAGGAGGGGCTGGCCCGGCGGGTGGTCGGTCAGGACCACGCGCTCGCGGCGGTGGCCAATGCCGTCCGCCGCTCGCGCGCCGGGCTGGGCGACCCCAACCGGCCCATCGGCTCGTTCCTGTTCCTCGGCCCCACGGGCGTGGGCAAGACCGAGACGTGCAAGGC
>CAYWOF010000068.1:0-806 GCA_964459825.1 uncultured Phycisphaeraceae bacterium
CCCCCCCCCCCCCCCCCCCCCCCCCCCCCCCCCCCCCCCCCCCCCCCCCGGCGCTGCTGGAGGCGGCCGCGGGCGAGGCCCGGCGGCGCGGGTGCCGCCGGATGTTCCTCACGACGAGCAACGACAATCTGCGGGCCCTGCGGTTCTACCAGCGCCGGGGCTGGCGGCTGGTCGCGGTCCATCGCGGGATGATGGATCGGTACCGCGAGGAACGGCCGGCGATTCCGCGGGTGGGGATGAACGGGATTCCGCTGCGGGATGAGATCGAGCTGGAGATGCCGCTCGGGGTGTGAGCGGTGCGCGCGTGGCGTGCGCGGGGGATGCGGAGGCGGGCGATGGCGAACGAGGGCGGTGTGCCCCACATGAGTCCCGAGGAGTTTCGCGCCCTGGGCCATCGCGTGGTGGACTGGATCGCGGCGTACATGGAGCGGGTCGAGTCGCTGCCCGTGCGGGCGCGGGTCGCGCCGGGCGAGGTGACGGCGCTGCTGCCCGAGCACGCGCCGGAGGAGGGCCTCGGGGCGGCCGGGCCCGGCGGCATCGGCCGGGGCTGGGATGCGGTGTTCGACGATCTGGAGCGCGTGATCCTGCCGGGGGTGACGCACTGGCAATCGCCCAACTTCTTCGCGTATTTCCCGTGCAACGCGTCGTACCCGGCGATCCTGGGCGAGATGCTCAGCGCGGGGCTCAACGTCAACGGGATGCTCTGGGCGACCAGCCCCGCGGCGACGGAGCTCGAGACCCGCGTGCTCGACTGGATGGCCGGGCTGCTCGGGCTTCCGGAGTCGTTCACGAGCCGGTCGGGCGGG
>CAYWOF010000068.1:816-12080 GCA_964459825.1 uncultured Phycisphaeraceae bacterium
TTGGGGGGGGGGCACCAGCCCGGGGGCGACGGTGCTCGTCCCCGGGGTGCTGTCGGGGTGGGCGGGGCTGCTCGGGGGCCGGCGCTGGTCGCGGCGCGGGTGGGGGGGGGGGGGGGGGGTGATCCAGGGCACGGCCAGCGAGAGCACGCTGGTGGCGATGGTGGCGGCGCGGGATCGGGCGCTGCGGGCGCCGGGCTCGGCATCCGGGGCGCTCATCGCGTACGCCAGCACGCAGGCGCACTCCTCGTTCCTGAAGGCGGCGATCATCGCGGGCCTGGCGCGCGGGCCGCAGGACCGTGCGCATCTCCGGTTCATCGGGACCGATGCGCGCCACGCCCTGCGCCCGGACCTCTTGGGCGCGGCGATTCGCGAGGACCTCGCGGCGGGGCGCCGGCCGTTCTTCGTGTGCGCGACGGTCGGGACGACGTCGAGCACGGCGATCGATCCGGTGGATGGGATCGTGGAGGCGATCCGCGCGCCGTGGGGCGGGCGGGGAGAACCGCCCCCGTGGGTGCACGTGGATGGCGCGCTCGCCGCGTGCGCGTCCGTCTGCCCGGAGTTCCGGTGGATGCTCCGGGGGGTCGAGCGGGCCGACTCGCTCTGCCTCAATCCCCACAAGTGGCTGCTGACGAACTTCGACTGCGACTGCTTCTTCGTGCGCGACCGCGCGGCCCTCATCGCGGCGCTCTCCGTCACGCCCGAGTACCTGCGCAACGCGGCGACGGAGACGGGCGCCGTGATCGACTATCGCGACTGGCAGATCCCGCTCGGGCGCCGGTTCCGGGCCCTGAAGCTCTGGCTGGTGGTCCGGCACTACGGGGCGGCGGGCCTGCGCGCGTACATCCGCGAGCACGTGCGCCTGGCGGCGCTGTTCGAGGACCTGGTGCGGGGCGATGCGCGGTTCGAGGTGGCGGCGCCGCGCACGGTGGCCCTGGTCTGCTTCCGCCTGCGCGGGGAGGGACCGGAGGCCGATGCGCGGAACGCGGCCCTGCTCGAGCGGATCAACGCCACGGGGCGGGCGTACCTGACGCACACGCGCCTGGATGCGCCGGCGGGCGATCGGCTCGTGCTGCGCATGGCGATCGGGGCGGCGGCGACGCGCGAGCGCCACGTGCGCGCGGCGTGGGAGCTGATCCGGTCGCTGGCGGATTCATGATGCGCTCGGGCACGCCGACCGGACCGGCTCCGGGCTGCTAGGCTGTGCCGCATGCGCCGGTGGCTGGCCATCACGATCCTGCTCCTCGGGGGCTGCACGACCGTGCCCGACAACGGCGGGCGCTTCGAGGTGCCCGGCGGGCGCTACGCGGCGGCGTTCGACGCGGCGCGCGCGGCGCTGGTGGACATGCGCTTCGAGCTCGACCGGGTCGATGCGCGGGTCGGCGTGGTCCAGACGCTGCCCAAGGGGACGGCGGGCTGGGCGACCCCCTGGGATCAGGAGCAGTCCTCCATCGAGCAGGAGGTCGAGGATGTGAACAACCAGCAGTACCGGCGGGTGCGGGTGGTTTTCGAGCCCCAGGAGGCCGCGGGCGGTGCGCCGGAGGAGGTGGACCTTCGGGTCCTCGGCGCGCCTCTCTCGGGGCGGGTCGAGGTGTACGTGGACCGTGTCCGGCGTCCGGGCTGGCGCCCGGCGACCTCGGCGATCCGCAGCAGTTCGTACGCGGAGGATCCGCTCCTGACCGGGCGGAGCATGTGGCCCCGCTACACCGTGCCGATCCGGCGCGACACGGCGCTGGAGGCGCGGCTGGCCGTGGAGATCGCGCGCCGGATGGGCCCGGCGCCCGGGCCGTAGCGCACCGGGCGGCGGGGGTGGGTGCTATCGTCGGGCGCGCCGCGCGATGAGTCGGGCTCCCGCGCCGGGGTTGGTGGTGGGGGCGGGGTCGCCGGTGAGGCCGAGGGACTGGTGTTGAGCGACGTCAGGGGCGAGCACGGGATGGGTCGCGGTTCGCCGCGGATCGTGATCGTCGGCGCCGGTCCCACGGGCCTGGGCGCGGGGTACCGGCTGCGCGAGCTGGGGCACGAGGCGTTCCACATCCACGAGCGGGGGCCGGCGCTGGGCGGCCTGGCGCGGAGCGTGACGGACGAGCACGGGTTCACGTGGGACCACGGCGGGCACGTGCTCTTCAGCCACTACGAGTACTACGACCGGGTCTTCGAGCGGCTGATGGGGGACGAGTTCACGCTCAACAGCCGCGAGAGCTGGGTGCGGGCGCTGGGGCGCTGGGTGCCCTACCCGTTCCAGAACAACATCCGGTACCTGGGGCCGGAGGCGGCGTGCGAGTGCCTCTCGGGCTTGGTGCGGGCGCGCCTGGAGCAGGCCGGGCGCGGGGCCGGGGCGCCCTGCCAGACGGCGAGGAACTTCGGCGAGTTCATCGATACGCAGTTCGGCGCCGGCGTCGCGCGGGTCTTCATGCGCCCGTACAACTTCAAGGTCTGGGCCCATCCGCCGGAGATGCTGGCGGTGAAGTGGATCGGCGAGCGGGTGGCGGTCGTCGACGTGGACCGGGCCATCCGCAACGTGGTGCTGGGCCAGGACGACTTCGGCTGGGGGCCCAACAACCGGTTCCGGTTCCCGCTGCGCGGCGGCACGGGCGGGTTCTACGCGCGGTTCGGGCCGATTCTCGAGGGGCGTGTGTCGCTGGGCTCGGCCGTGTGCGCCATCGACCTCGATCGGCGCGAGGCCACGCTGGCCGACGGCCGGGTGGTCGCGTTCGATGCGCTGCTCTCGACCATGCCGCTGGACGTGCTGTGCCGCGACGTGCTGAGGGGCGGCGGGGTGGAGCTGGCGCGCGTCCGGCGTGCGGCCCTGCGCCTGCGCCACTCGAGCGGGCACTTCGTGGGCGTGGGGATCCGGCGCCCCTGCCCGAGCACGCGCAGCTGGATGTACTTCGCCGATGACGACTGCCCGTTCTACCGCGTCACGTACCTGTCGAACTACTCGCCGTTCATGACGCCCGATGCGCGGACGCACTACTCGCTGCTGTGCGAGATCGGCGAGAGCGGGTTCAAGCCGGTGGACGGATCGCGCGTGGTGGAGGACACGGTGCGCGGGCTGATCGCCGCGGGGCTCATCGACGAGGCGGAGCGGCGCGACATCGTGAGCCTGTGGCACGCGCGCGAGGAGTACGCCTATCCGACGCCCACGGTCGATCGCGACGAGATCCTGTCGGAGGTGATCCCCTGGCTGGAGGCGCGGGGAGTGTACAGCCGCGGGCGATTCGGCATGTGGAAGTACGAGGTGAGCAACACCGACCACTCGCTGATGCAGGGGGTGGAGTGGGTCAATCGCGTGCTGCTGGGCGAGCCGGAGAAAACCATCGGGATGGTGTACGAGGTGCGCGAGGACGGCCGGGGCGAGGCGCGCCACGAGCGTGCGAGCGTGGCGGGGTCGGGGGAGAAGCGGTTGCCGGAGGTGGTGGTGGTGAGGGGCGTGCCGGCGGGGGGTCGCGTTCCCGAGGCGATCATTCCATCGCCAGCAGGTTCGCCAGCAGTCTCACGCCCCAGCCCGTCGGGCCCTTGACGAACGGGCCCGTGTCGCTCTCCACCGCGTGGACTCCCGCGATGTCGAGGTGGCACCAGGGGACCTTCTCCTCGACGAAGAAGCTGAGGAAGGCGGCGCCCTGGATGGGGTGGGCCTTGCGGTTGGGGTTGCTGTTGAGGATGTCCGCGACGGGGGACTTCATCATGTCGCGGTACTCCTGGTGCATGGGCAGGCGCCAGACGCGCTCGCCGCTGGCGCTCGCCGCCCGCTCGACCTTCGATCGCAGCTCGTCGTCCTCGCAGAACATGCCGCAGTAGGTCGATCCGAGGGCGGTGACGACGCCGCCGGTGAGCGTGGCGAGGTCCACGATGCAGGCGGGGTTCTCGAGCTCGCACGCCCAGCAGAGGGCGTCGGCCAGCACGAGGCGCCCCTCGGCGTCGGTGTTGGTGACCTCGACGGTGACGCCGTTGCGGTAGCGCAGGATGTCGTCGGGCCGGTAGGCCTCGTCGCTGATGGAGTTCTCGGCCGCGGCGAGGAGGGCGACGACGCGGCGCGCGGGCCGGACGGTGGTGGCGATGGCGTGCATGGCGCCGAGCACGGCGCACCCCCCGTCCTTGTCGCGCTTCATGCCCACCATGCCGTTGTTGATCTTGAGGGAGAGGCCGCCGGTGTCGTAGGACATGGTCTTGCCGATGAGGACGAAGGGCCGCTCGCGATCGGGCGTCTGGGGCGCGCCGCGCCGGGCGGTGCCGCGCCCGCGCGGGCGTTCACCGGCGCCGGCGCCCGGCCACTCGAGGCGGATCAGGCACGGCTCGTTCTCCGAGGCCTTGCCCACATTGATGAGCCCCTCGAGCCGCTCGGTGCGGAGCTCGCGCCCGCGCAGGACGCGGCAGCCCAGGCCGTGGTCGCGGGCCAGGCGGCGGGCCTGCTCGGCCATCCACATCGGGGTGGCGATGTTCGGGGGCGTCTCGCTGAGCGTCCGCGCGAGGTTGGCCGAGGTCGCGAGCGCCAGGCCGCGCTCGAGCCCCGCCTGGAAGGACTTGTTCGACGAGGCGAGG
Organism: uncultured Phycisphaeraceae bacterium; assembly: GCA_964459825.1. Classification (GTDB taxonomy): domain Bacteria; phylum Planctomycetota; class Phycisphaerae; order Phycisphaerales; family UBA1924; genus CAYWOF01. The sequence continues at coordinate 5,353 of CAYWOF010000068.1, forward strand.
CTGAGCTTCGATCGGCGCGGGGGCTCGGCGCCCTTGCCCTTGAAGTGGTCGCAGACCCAGGCGAGCAGGCCGAGGCCCTCGCCGAAGGCCACGCCGGCCGCGTGGGGATCGGCCTGGACCAGGGCCAGCGGCCCGCCGAGCTCGACGGCGACGGCCGTGTCGCGCGTGACCGAGAGGCGGCGCCCCACCGCCGCGGCGATGGCCCGCAGCGCGCCCGGCTCGAACTTCTCGCGCTTGCCCAGGCCGACGAGGAGGATGCGCCGGGGGGAGCCGGGCGCGGTGGGGTAGGACTCGGCGATGCGCCCGGCCTCGCCCGTGGCCTCGCCGCGCTTGAGGGCCGCGCCCATGACGCCGGCGACGTCGAGGCGTGCCGTGGCGCGGTCGAGGCCCTCGTCCTGGAAGTAGCCGGCGACGAGCACGGAGGCCTTGCCGCGCACGCCCACGCTGACGGACTCGAACATTCGTCGGACTCCGGGGCGCATCCGCGGGGTGCGCCGAGCGGAGTGTATGGCGAGCGCGGGCGCGCCACGCCGGGCCCGCGGGGCCGGGTCCTACGCCGCGCGCCGGGCGGGGTCGGCACCCGGCGCGAGCGGAACGGTGCAGTGGCCCGGGATGGCGCCGGTGCTCGTGAGCCACCAGCGGAGGATGTCGCGCTGGGTCAGGATGCCGCGGCAGCGGCCCTGGGGGTCCACCACGGGCAGGCACGTGACGCGGTGCTCGAGCATGAGGCGCGCGGCCTCCTCGACCGGGGCGGCCTCGCCGACGCACACGAGGCGCCGGGTCATGATCTGGTGGACGCGCCGGCGCAGCGACGAGACGTCCTGGGCCCGCTCGTTCCGCGTGTCGAGGTAGGGGCTGAGGTTCTTCAGGAGATCACGGTCCGAGACCACGCCGACCACGAGCCCGTGCTCGGTGACGACGAGATGGTGGAAGCGGAAGCTGTGGAAGAGGTCGCGGACCTTCTCGAGCGTGTCGTCCATTCCCACGGTGACGACGTGCCGGGTCATGAGAGTGCCGACGTTCATGGCGGGCTCCTGGCGCTGGGGGGCATGGGCCCCGTCCGGGGTTATCGGCGCGCCCGGCCCGCGAGTAGACTCAGCCCGCCATGACGAGCCCCGGGTCGCCCGATCGCGGGCCGCAACCTCCGAACCCTCCCGCCGAGCCCACGCGGGCCCCCTCGCTCCAGGCGCCCTGGCGCCTGGAGTACCTCGAGGGGCTGGAAGCGTCGGAGGGGGCGCCCCGGCCCGGCGTGCCCGGCACGGGCTCGTTCCTGCGGGACTACTGGCTCGATCCGGCCGGGGATGCGCCGAACCACGTGCTCGTGCGGACGGCGGAGGGGCTGATCCTGCTCAATCGGTACCCCTACGCCAACGGGCACCTGCTGGTCGCCCTGGGCGAGGCGCGGGGGCGCCTGCTGGAGTACACGCCCGTTCAGCGGGCGTCGCTCTGGGCCCTGACCGAGCTGGCGACGGAGCTGATGGAGCGAACGCTCGAGCCGCAGGGGATCAACCTGGGCATCAACCAGGGGCGGGCGGCGGGGGCGGGCGTGCCGCAGCACCTGCACGTGCACCTCGTGCCGCGCTGGGGCGGGGACGTGAACTACATGGCGGTGATCGGGCACGTGCGGGTGATTCCGTCCGCGCTCGATGTGATGGCGCGCCGGTACCGCGACGAGTGGGCTCGCATGGGTCGCGAGGGCCGGGGCGCGCCGCCGCCCGGGTGAGGCCGGCGGGCGTCGGTGGGCGGCGCCGGGTTCAGGCCGCGCGACGGCGCTCGCACTCGAGGCCCACCCGGAAGCCGTCGGCGTCGGGCTGGCACCGGGCGACGATGCCGGAGCGCCGCGGGACGTCGAGCGTGTCGCCGTAGAGGGTGAAGAGCGTTCCGGCGTCGATCTCGACCGGGGAGCGGAGCCCGAGGCCGCCCGGGCTGGAGTCCACGATGCAGACGCGGGTGAGGCAGACGCCGCCATCCTCGCCGTAGAACGCGGCCATGGCGGAGCCCTCGGCGGGCCGGCGCTTCTCGCGCCGGCGCTCGAAGGGGAAGGGGCCGGCGTCGCGCCATTCGGCGTGATCGCCCGATCCGCTGGCGTGCACGAGGTCCACGGGGGCCCTTCCGGAGATGGGACCGGCGTCCTCCCCGGCGAGCGGCGGACGCCGGCCGTCGGGGCTCGTGGGTTATCGACTTCCGCGGGGCGCGACTTAACCCGGCGCGGGGGCGCCGGGCGTGCGCCGGAGGCGCCGGGAGAGGAGAAAGGCCAGCTCCAGCGCCTGCTGGTAGTTCAGCCGGGGATCGCAGGGCGAGGCGTAGTTGCGCGTCAGGGAGTCTTCGGTGGGCCCGCCCGCGCCGCCGGTGCACTCGGTGACGTCCTCGCCGGTGAGCTCGAAGTGCACGCCGCCGAGCCGGGTGCCGGCGGCGTCGTGCGCGTCGATGGTCTCCTCGAGCTCGCGCAGGATGGCGTCGAAGGAGCGGGTCTTGATCCCGGATCGGGTGGCGGTGGTGTTCCCGTGCATGGGGTCGCACAGCCACAGGACCCGCAGGCCCGCGTCGCGCACGGCGTGCAGCAGCCCCGGGAGCAGGCGCGGGACATGCCCGGCCCCGAGGCGGGTCACGAGGGTCAGGCGACCCGGCTCGTCGGCCGGGTTGAGGCGCCGGGCCAGCGCGACGACGGCGCCCGGGGCCGCGCCGGGCCCGAGCTTGACGCCGATCGGGTTGCGGATGCCGCGGAAGTACTCGACGTGCGCGCCCTCGAGGGCGCGGGTGCGGTCGCCCAGCCAGGGCATGTGGGTGGAGAGGTTGTAGAAGCCGGTGCGACGGGGGACGGCGCGGGTCTGGGCGGCCTCGTAGGGGAGGTGGAGGCCCTCGTGGCTGGTGAAGAACTCGACGCGGCTGAGCTCGTGCACGCGCGCCTCGCCCAGCGCCTCCATGAAGCGCAGGCCGTCGGCGAGGTTGCCCGTCATGCGCTCGTACTCGGCGCGCAGCTCGGGGGAGAGGCTGGCGTGGCGCAGGAAGGCCAGGTCCCAGTACTCCGGGTGGTGGAGGTCGGCGAAGCCGCCCTCGACGAGCGCGCGGATGAAGTTGAGGGTGAGGGCCGCGTGCTGGTGGGCGCGGAGCATGAGCTCCGGGTCCGGGCGCCGGGCCTCGGGCGTGAAGTCCGCCCGGTTGATGAGATCGCCGAAGTAGCTCGGGAGGGTCAGGGGCGCGGGCGAGCCCGGCGCGGCGCGGGTCTCGGTGGCGCTCGAGCGGGGCTTGGCGTACTGGCCCGCGAAGCGCCCGATGCGCGTGACCGGGCGTTTCAGGCCGTGCACCAGCACGAGGGACATCTGGAGCAGGATCTTGAGCTTGCTGGTGATGGTCTCGGGCCGGCAGTCGGCCAGCGTCTCGGCGCAATCGCCGCCCTGGAGGACGAAGCGGCGTCCCTCCTGGGCCTGGGCGAGCTGCTCGCGCAGGCGCTCGATCTCCCAGGAGGTGACGAGGGGCGGGAGCGAGCGGAGGGTGGCGAGCGCCGCCTCGGCCGCGCCGGGATCGGGATAGCGGATCTCGAGCTCCTGTCGGAGCGTCCGCCAGCCCTCGGGTGTCCAGGGGGGTGGCGCGTCGGGGATCGGCGTCGGGGTCGACATGGAGGGTGCGGCGGTTCGGGGGACGGTGGTGGGCGGGCCTATTGAAGGCGCGCCGTGGGGCCCCCGGGATTCGCGGTTTTTTGTGTGGATTCCGCGGGAGCGCGCTCATCCGCCCCCGCCCGCGCGACGATGGCAAGGTCGGCCGCGAGTTATTCCGCACGGGGCGGGGTACGCGACCGACCGCGCGGGTCCGCGAGACGAGCCGCGCTTCGAGCGATCCGGGCGCCCGGTCGGGCGTCGGCGGATCCGCGACAGGAGACCACGGATGGCCAGCAGAACGAGCTACCGCAAGACGAATCGCGCCACGCGCCGCACGAGCAACCGTCGCAACTGGACGAAGTCGTCCAAGACGGCCTCGCGCACCCACAAGGCCCGCAAGGCCCGGCGGAACCCGACCCGCAAGGTCTGGTCCTACAGCCCGACCACCGGCTGGTCGTGGAAGTCCTCGCCCTCGTTCGCCCGCAAGGCGCGCAAGACGGCCCGCAAGACCGCGCGCAAGGCGACCAACCGCAAGAACAGCCGCAAGACCACGGCGCGCAAGAACAACAAGCGCACCAGCACCTGGAACGGCTCGTTCGGCTCGTTCTGGTCCTATCCCATGGCGACGCGCTCGGCCAAGGCCCGCAAGAACACCAAGCGCTCGAGCAAGTCCGGCACCCGCAAGAGCTCGGCCCGCAAGACGAACCGGCGCACCAACGCGAACCGGAACTACACCTACTCCTTCGGCTATCGGACCACGTCCCGGCGCAAGGCCGCCTGAGACTCTCCCGGCCCCACGAACCTGCCCTTTCCGGCCCTCCGCCCGCGCGGGGGGCTTTTCGTTTGGTGCGGGCTCGGGCCCCGGGGGAACCGGCCGCCGCCCCGGGCTCGTATTACCTTGTAACCGATCGGGACCCGCGGTAATCTGGCCCGGCGTGGACCATCCGCCGAGGGGGCGGGCCCGCCACGTTGGGGTGAGCCGGGCGGCGACCGTTCGGCGGAGCAGGAACCGGGGGCGGGGCAGGAGGCTGGACATGGGATCGCTGCGCGTGCGGCGTGGGGTGGCGTTGTCGGTGGCGGTGGCGGGCCTGGGGGCCTGGGGGGCCGCGGCCCGGGCCGATGCCGGGGCGTGGGCCTTTCTGCGCGAGCTGCCGCCCGGCGCGGCGGCGGCTCCCCGCTGGTTCCAGCCGCCCGTCTATCAGCCGGTTCGTCTCGATCTCGACCGGCTCGTCCTGGCCCTGCGCGAGGCGCCGATGGAGTTCACCCCCGGCGCGCGCGAGCACCCGGTGGTGCTCACGCTCCCGAGGCCCGATGGGACGTTCGCCCGCTTCGGGGTGTTCGAGTCCCCGATCATGGAGCCCGGCCTGGCGGCGCGGTTCCCCGACATCCGCACCTGGGCGGGGCAGGGCATCGACGACCCCAACGCGACGGTGCGCCTCGACGTGACCATGCACGGGTTCCACGCGCAGATCCTCTCGCCCGAGGGCGCGGCGTACATCGACCCGATCGTCCGGGGCGACACCGCCCTGTACGCGGTGTACTGGAAGCGCGACTACCGGAGCGACCTGGGCGACTGGCGCTGCCTGACGGAGGGACGGCTGGCGGCGCCCCCGACCGGGAACGAGCGGACGGGCGAGCAGCTCCGGACGTACCGGCTGGCGTGCGCGGCGACGGGGGAGTACACGGCGTTCCACGGGGGCACCGTGCCCGCGGGGCAGGCGGCGATCGTGACGGCGGTCAACCGCGTGACGCAGGTCTACGAGCTGGAGATCTGCGCGCGCCTCACGCTGGTGGCCAACAACAGCCTGCTGGTCTACACCAACGCGGGGACCGATCCCTACAGCAACAACAACGGCCAGGCCATGCTCAGCCAGAACCAGGCGACGTGCGACTCGGTGATCGGCAGCGCCAACTACGACATCGGGCACGTCTTCAGCACGGGGGGCGGGGGCATCGCGGGCCTGGGCGTGGTCTGCCGCGCGGGGCTCAAGGCCCAGGGTGTCACCGGCCTGCCGCAGCCCATCGGCGACCCGTTCTACATCGACTTCGTCGCCCACGAGATGGGGCACCAGTTCGGCGGGAACCACAACTTCAACGGGAGCTCCTGCGGCGGCGCTCGCTGGGCGCCCACGGCCTACGAGCCGGGGAGCGGCTCGACGATCATGGGCTACGCCGGCGTGTGCGGGCCGGGCGACAACCTCCAGCCCCACAGCGACCCCTACATGGGGTTCATCAGCTTCCAGGAGATGCGCGCGTACATGTCGGGCTTCGGGGGCACCTGCGGCCAGCTGTCCAACACGGGCAACAACGGGCCGACGGTCAACGCGGGGGCGGACTACACGATTCCCCGCCAGACGCCCTTCCAGCTGACGGCGACGGGGAGCGACCCCAACAGCGACCCGATCACGTACTGCTGGGAGGAGCGTGACCTCGGCCCGGCCCAGCCGGCGAGCGGCGCCGGGAGCGGCGACAACGGCACGAGCCCGATCTTCCGGTCGTTCACGGGCACGGCCGGCCCGACGCGGATCTTCCCGCGCCTGTCCAACCTGCTCAACAACTCGACGACCATCGGCGAGATCATGCCCACGACCAGCCGGTTCCTGAACTTCCGCGTGTCGGTGCGCGACAACCGCGCCGGCGCGGGCGGGGTGGGCTTCGACGACATGCGGGTGACGGTGACGAACACGGCCGGCCCGTTCCAGGTGACCAGCCCGAACACGGCCGTGCTCTGGCAGGGGAACCAGACCGTGACGTGGAACGTGGCGAACACGAACAACGCTCCGGTCAGCTGCGCGAACGTGAACATCCTGCTCTCGACCGACGGCGGCAACACCTGGCCGACGGTGCTCAAGTCGAACACCCCCAACGACGGCTCGGAGGGGGTGACGATGCCCAACATCCTCAACGGGCTGGCGCGGATCCGCGTCGAGTGCGCGGGGAACATCTTCTTCGACATCTCCAACTCCAACTTCTCGATCCTGCCGGGCCTGGCCTGCTATCCCGACTGCGACGGCAACGGCACGCTCAACGTCAACGACTACATCTGCTTCCAGACCAAGTTCGCCCTGGGCGATCCGTACGCCGACTGCGACAACAACGGCGTGCGCAACGTGAACGACTACATCTGCTTCC
>CAYWOF010000069.1:0-11145 GCA_964459825.1 uncultured Phycisphaeraceae bacterium
GTGGTGTTGCGCCCGTCGTAGTGGGCCAGCGTGCCGCCGTTGAGGCCGACCATGCCGGCGAGCACCGAGCGCGCCGCCTCGAACGAGGTGGCGCGGAAGAGCACCCAGCCGACGACGACGAGCAGGAACGTGAACGCGGTGCCGGCGATGCGAACGGCGATCCGCCCGGCGCGCGTCCCCTGCCCGCGCGTGCCCGCCACGGCCCGCCACGCGTGGTTGAGCACGAGCGCCACGCCGTGGAGGCCGCCCCAGGCGACGAACGTCCACGAGGCCCCGTGCCAGAGCCCGCCGAGGAGCATGGTGATGAGCAGGTTGGCGTGGCGCCGGATCACGCCGTGGCGGTTGCCGCCGAGGGGGATGTAGAGGTAGTCGCGCAGGAAGCGCGACAGGGTCATGTGCCAGCGGCGCCAGAACTCGATCGGGCTCGCGGCCTTGTACGGCGAGTTGAAGTTGAGGGGGAGGGTGATGCCGAACATGCGCCCGAGGCCCATGGCCATGTCGGAGTAGCCGGAAAAATCGAAGTAGATCTGGAAGGTGTAGGCGAGGGCGCCGATCCAGGCGGGGAGCAGGGCGGGGGCGGCGCCGGCCGCGGCCCCGTCGAAGACGGGGTTGGCCAGGAGGGACATCTGGTCCGCGAGGATGACCTTCTTGAAAAGGCCGGCGGTGAACCAGCTGATGCCGATGGCGAGGTTGTCGGCGCGCGGGCGGGCGGGCTCGTGCCCGCCTCCCGTGAACTGGGGGAGCATCTCCTTGTGGTGGACGATGGGCCCGGCGATGAGCTGGGGGAAGTAGGTCACGAAGAGGGCGTACTCGATGAAGCCGTACTCGTGGGTCTCGCGCCGGTAGGCGTCCACCAGGAACGCCACCTGCTGGAAGGTGTAGAACGAGATGCCCAGGGGCAGGACGATGGTGCCGACGTCGAGGTGGGTGCCGGCGAGGGCGTTGAGGTTGGCCGCGAGGAAGCCGGCGTACTTGTAGTAGGCGAGCAGGGCGAGGTTGGCGGCGATGCCGGCGACGAGGACGGCGCGCCGGACGCGATCGGGCTGGCGCGCCGAGGAGAGCACGCGCCCCAGCGCGAAGTTCCCGACGATCGAGAGGAGGATCAGGGGGACGAAGCCGGGGTTCCACCACCCGTAGTGGACGATCGAGGCCAGGACGAGGAAGGCGAGGGCGGCGCGCCGTCCGCCCCTCCCTCCCCGGCGAGCGAGGGCGAAGTAGCCCGCCAGCGTCAGGGGCAGGAACGCGAAGATGAAGAGGTAGGAGTTGAACAGCATCCGGCGGGCGGCCTCCGACCCACGCGCGGGGCGAGTATACGGATCAACCGAGACGCGACCGTGTGAGGGAGCGTTTGGGCCGCCGGAGGGCGCGGGGCCCCGGCGCCGGGATGTCGCACCCTCGGGAAGTTTGTCGCATGAGAAAGGGCCCCGGGCGCGGTGCCGCGTCGGCATCGCGGCGCCTCGCGCAAGCACGGGGGCGCCCCAGCGGCTTGCCCCCGCCTCTAGACTGAACCGTTCAGGACCGTGCGCCATGGGTGCGAACAGCCGACGTTTCCGTGCTTCCCAGAGACCGCCTGGCCGCCGGAACCGGTTCGGCGTGCCCTGCATGGTGGTTGCCGGTGCGTTGGGCGGGTGTGCCGCGTCGGAGAGCGGAACGGAAACGGTCTGCCCGGCGCCCGCCGCGATCGAGGCCGGGGCGCGCGAGGAGCCCGTGGGCACGATCACGAGCCTGCGCGAGGATCTGAGGGTCGAGGCCCGGCTGCTCGTCGAGGACCCGCGCCTCGGCTCCATCACCACGCTCTGGTGCGGGCCGGCCGGCCCGAACCAGCCGCTCATCATCGCGGGCACGGGCGCGATCGTCCGCGTGGTGCTGCGTCAGCCGCTGGCGCTGGAGATTCTCGGCACGCCGCGCGCGGGTGGGACCGGTCGCCTGGTGGACCTGGATGGCGATGGACTGCCCGAGGTGCTGCGGCATGGGACCGGATTCGGCGCGTACACGATCGGCGCGTTCGACCTGCAGGGCAACCAGCTCTGGGCCACGAAGCCGGACTTTGGGCGCAAGCCGCTCGGGCTCGACCTGGTCACCGTATTCGACCGCGAGGGCGATGGAAGGCGGGAACTCCTGATCCACAGCATTCACGACCAAGAGATCGTGCTCCTCGATGCAGACGGGCACCAGTTGGGACGCGAACACTGGGGACGTCTCAACAACCCGGAGATGACATTCACACAAGCCGACATGGATGGAGACGGGATCGAGGAGTGCATCCATGCATCCGACGACAGCATTGTCTGTCGTAGTCGCGATGGCTCGGAACTATGGCGCTATCGGATGCCCGAGCGCGGCGGGTGGGTGAACGGTCTGTTCGCCCTACGCCGGCGGGACCCGGCGCAAGACGACCGCCTGGTGGTCTTCGGACTTCGCGTGTGGATTGCAGAGAAAACAACCCTGTTCAGGGACGGTGAGCAGCGCCGATACCTCTTGACGCTCGACGCGCGCGGGCGCATCACAACGGCAAAGGAACTCTCGAAGGGCCAGGCTGTCTCCTACGGCCCAGCCGCGGCAGGCCTGTGGTGGTGCACACGGCTCGGGGATCGAGAAGCATGGATCGCAGCCAGCGGTGGCGCCGAGAACCCCGGCTTCCCCTACCACGTCACGCTCTACATGGATGACGCCCCCATTGCCCGCGGCGAGTTCGCCACCTACTTCCAGCGCGGCGGCTGGGTCATGCCGGGCGCCATGATCACGTGCGATGCCGGCGATGGACTCACGGGCCTGCTCGTCGCCAGCGGCCATCGGGTCTGGCTCGTGACCGTTGCCGAAGCCGCTCGGACCGATTCAAACCCCGGCGCTCCCCTGCCGTGAGGGTCGTTCGCGCCGTCATCCCGGCGTCATCCTCGCCTCGGGCGATGGCCCTAGCGTGAGGGTCACCCCGAACACACAGGAGCTCGATCATGCTTCGCTCCCTCTGCTTCCTCGCCGGTGCCGCGGGCATTCTCACGGGTGCTGCGCCCGACACCCCCCGCCCCGAGCCCGAGATCGACGAGTCCTGGACCACGCGGTTCAACGTGGACAAGGCCGAGCTGGCGCCCACGGGGCGGAACCCGTGGTTCAGCCTCGAGCCCGGACGCCAGCTCGTGTTCGAGGGCTCGAAGGTGGTGCTCACCATCACCGTGCTCGACGAGACCCGCGTCGTGGATGGCGTCACCACGCGGGTCGTCGAGGAGCGCGAGACCGAGGGCGGCGTGCCGATCGAGGTCTCGCGCAACTTCTTCGCCATCAGCACGCGCACCAACGCCGTCTACTACTTCGGCGAGGAGGTGGACATCTTCGAAGAGGGCAAGGTCGTCCGCCACGAGGGGGCGTGGATGAGCGGTGAGAAGGGCGCCCGCTTCGGCATGATCATGCCCGGCGACTGCCTGCTGGGGGCGCGCCACTACCAGGAGATCGCGCCCGGCGAGGCCCTCGACCGCGCCGAGATCGTGAGCATCGGCGAGACGGTCAAGACGCCGGCGGGTGAGTTCACCAACTGCATCAAAGTGGAGGAGACGACGCCGCTGGAGCCGGGCGTGAAGGAGTACAAGTACTACGCCGCGGGCGTGGGGCTGATCCAGGATGGGTCGCTCAAGCTGTCCAAGCAGGGCAGGGCGAAGTAGAGGCGCCGGCCCACGCTCGGGGCGGATTAGGGCGGCGGCGGTGGGGGGAGCGCCAGGTCCGCCGCGCTCAGCTCGACCGGCGCGCCCCCGGCCGGCACCTCGACCTTCGCGGCCCAGAGGATCCCATTCACGATCGCGCGCCGGAACACGGGAATCTCGAAGTTCTCGTGGAAGTGCCCGAGCGTGGTGCCGAACGAGCGCCCGCCGGCCTCGCCCTTGCCCGGGTCGCGCTCCAGCACCCAGGCGACGGTCTGGTCCGTTCCATCCACCTTCACCCGCAGGATGGGCCGGGCCCGCGGGTCGAAGCGCAGGCCGAGGTAGAACTCGTCGTGCAGGTCGTACTCCTCCCACCCGTTGCACACGGGATGGTCCGGCTCGACCTGCACCAGCCGGCGCGTCGAGGTGTTGAGGCCCCAGCCCTCGAAGGTGTGGAACGCCCCGCCGAGGGTGGCCGTGTACTCGGGCACCAGGGCCTGGTCCTCGGCCTTGGTGGCCCAGTGGATGGCGACGAAGCCGACGCCGCGGGCCATCAGGGCGCGGAATCGATCGCGGTGCGTTTCGGAGAGCACGATGTCGCCCGCGTAACGCGAGTAGTACACGAGGGCGGAGATGCCATCGAGGACCGATTCGTCGCGCGGCCACTCGGGCTCGGGGCAGACGATCGCCTCGACGCCGGGCGTCTGCGCGAGGCAGCGGGCGAGCACGCGGCACTCGTGCTCGTACATGTGCGTGCCGAACGGGTGGTCGAGCGCGGTCCAGAGCAGGAGGATGCGGGTGCGGGCGGGCGCCGGCGCGAGCGCCGGATGCGCGGCGCATCCCGCGAGCACCAGGGCGAGCAGAAAGAGGAGGGAGCGCATCGGGCCGTTCATGCGCGCCCGAGTGTACCGGTGGGAGGGGGCGGGCCGCTCAATCCGCCGCCGGCGTGATCCCCTGCTCCCGGCCCAGCTGGGCATCGGCCCGCAGGATCGCGAGGATCAGATTCAGCTTGTCGGCCACCCAGGCCATGGTCTCGGGGCGGTTCTCCGCGCTGATCTCGACGCACTGCATGACCAGCTCGTTGAGGCGGGGGTTGATCCGGGGGTTGAGCTCGATCGCGGGCGTGGGCTTCTCCAGGAGGTGGTCCTCCTTCGAGCCCACCAGCGAGTCCTCCTTGGCCAGTGCCGTCGGCACGAAGCGCCGGGTGAAGCACCAGTACATGGTCGCGCCCAGGTTGTAGATGTCCGTCCGCGCCGTGATGGCCCGCCGGTGCACCTGCTCCGGGGCGATGTAGTCCGGCGTCCCCTGGATCCGCTCCTTGACCGTCCCGGTCGCGCACGACTGGCCGAGGTCGATGATCTTGGCCACGCCCTTGTCCGTGACCATGATGTTGTTCGGCTTCATGTCCGCGTGCACGTACCCGCGCTCGTGCATGTGGGCCATCGCCAGCGCGATCTGGTGGAAGATGTCCACCGCGCGGTCGAAGGTGCGCGGCGGCGACCGGTCCAGGCTCACGCCGTCCACGAACTCCATCACCAGGTAGAGCTCCCCCCGGGCCGAGAGCATGCTCGCCCGGCGCTTGATCAGGCGCTCGATCTTCCGGATGGAGGGATGGTCGAGCTCCGAGGCGATCTTGAACTCGGCCTCGGCCTGGTCCAGGAACCGCTGGTCCTTGGCCGTCTCCTTCTCGACGTGCTTGAGGGCCCAGATCTGCTTGGTCTTGGGGTCCTGGACGAGGTAGATGATCGATGCCGCGCCCTCGCCGATCTGGCGCAGCACGCGGTAGCCCTCGACCATGTCCCCGACCTTCTTCGGCACCACGCGCCAGATCGCCCCTTTGTCTGCCCCGGCCGAGAAGCCTCCCTCGACGTTCCTCCGCCGGCCGGCCCCCCCAGCGCGGCGCCGCCCTTCCGCGGGGCGGTCCGCCGGGTCCCCCCCGGCGGCGAGCCCGGATCATAGCGAGCACCCGCGCCCGCGCGGGCGGACCCCGCGAGGGCGCGGTCACCCCGGTGCCCATGCCCCGGGTCCATCAGGATCGTCGCTTGGCGGGGGCCGGGTTAGCGGGCCGAGCCGATCTGCTCCCGGAACGCGGCCTCGGGGAAGAAGCGCCCCGGATCGTCGCTGGCGGCCAGGTCGCTGTGCAGGTGGACGGCCTCGGGTCCGACCCCCATCCGGTCCTGCAGCACGGCGACCAGTTGCACCAGCCGGCGCCCCTTCACCGATGCCCAGGTCCGCCGGCGTCCATCCCCCACCAGGCAGATGCCCACGGAGTGGAGGTTGTACCAGTCGCCGTTGGCCCCGGCCACGTGCGCCCCGGGCAGCTGCTCGAGCCACCGGTAGCCGACGTGGACCTCGCCGTCCCCCATCCCCTCGCCGTTGCCGATCACGAAGTGGTACCCCAGGCCGTCGAGGCCCTGGGCCCGGTGCCGGGTCTCGAGGGTGGCCGGCGTCCCATAGCCCGTGGCGCTGTGGTGGATCACGATGGCCGGCCAGCGCCCGGGCTGGACCGGGGCGCGGGTGCGGAAGATGGTGTCGAGCGTGTCGGGTCCGGCCGCGGCCACCAGCGGGGGCAGGGCCACGCCGCCCAGCCCGGCGGCGGGGGCCGCGTCGAGGCCCCAGAAGAGCCCGCCGACGGTGGTCATGGCGGCGACGAGCGCGAGCCAGACGCACCGGCTGCGCCGCGTGAGCGCGGGCGCGGGTCGGGGCGTCGATCGTCCGTGACGCGGGGCGCTCATGCGCGGGCGGGTCCTTCCCTGGCTTACTCGTCCCCCCGGCCCGCGCGATCCATCGCGCGCGCCATCACCCATCGGGCGATCGTCGCGTGGAACTCCTCAATTCCCGTCGCCGCCGCGCCCAGGCGCCCGCGCGCGGGCCGCGCGAACGCGCACGCCGGGTTATCAGAACGGTGGCTCATTGCTTGGGGAGCAGCCGGGCCCGGAGATTCGGCACCCGGCGCCCGAACTCGTCCTCGCGGTATTGCGCGGCGTACTGGTGGCGCACCGAGTCGAAGCGGTCGTACTGGCTGCGCGGCTCATCGGGCGACAGCAGGGGCTTCTGGCACCCGGCCGCCAGCCCCAGCGCGCCGAGCGCGAGCAGTCTCACGAGGGTCGGCCTTGCTCTCGGGCGTGCGCACATCACCGGGAGTTTACCACCGTGGAGGGCGGGCGTGGGGTGAACCGCGGCCTCCACAGGTTGCGGGTCAAGGGAACCTGGCCAGGGCGCGACCACAACCGGTGGGGGAGGAATCGAGTCACGGATCGAGCACAAGCCGGCCGGACGCGTCGATTCGGATCTCCCCGCGCTGGCGCAGCTGCCGGATGCCCTCGTACAGGACCGCGCACACGGCCGTGGCGACGTTGAGCGAGCGCTCGCCGGGCAGCATCGGCAGCCCGACCCAGCGCCCCTCGTACCGGTTGAGCAGGTCGGGCGGCAGGCCGACCGACTCGCGCCCGAAGACGAGATGGTCCCCGCGGGCCAGGGGGGCGTCGAAGCAGGTCCGGGTTGCCCGGGCGGTGAACAGCCAGGTCCGCCCGGGGTCCGGGGGCGGCCGATGCCCCGGATGGGAGAGGTACGCCTCCCATGAGTCGTGCTCCACCACCCCGAGGCGCGGCCAGTAGTCCAGCCCCGCACGCCGGCAGGCCTTCTCATCCGTCCGGAACCCCAGGGGCCGGATCAGGTGCAGGGCCGCCCCCACGGCCACGCACGTCCGCCCGATGTTCCCGGCGTTGTTCGGGATTTCGGGCTCGTGGAGGATGACGCTGAAGAGGGGCGAGGGCACGAGGGAAGCAGGCGGATTGCGCAGAGAGAGCAGATGGAGCAGATGGGGCAGAGCAGATCGAGGTGCCCCGCCGGACCGGTCACTTGCCCTGGCTGGCGATGTAGGCCTGCTCGGCCGCACGCCGGAGCTTGATCCCCGGGTCGACGAGGAGGACCCGGTCGACGGCGGACTGGAACTCCGGGGAGCCGCTCAGGCCGACCCACCGGATAACGCCATCGGAGCTGATGACCATCGCTCCCGGCAGGGGGAACGCCCGGTTCTGGGAGAAGGAGGAGATGGCCGTGCCGCCGAAGTCGCCGGCGATGGTGTGCTCGTACTTGCGGGAGCGCAGGAAGGTCTCGAGCTTCTCGGTGAGCTTGGCGGTGTCCTCCTCGCGCCGGTTGCCCTGCTGGTCGAGCATCGACATGGGCGTCAGGGCTCCGATGACCACGAGGTCGCGCTTGTGCTGACGCTGGAGCGTGTCCATGCGCAGGAGGACATCGGCGTAGCTCAGGCGCACGTCGGGGTGCCACAGGTACACGACGGCGGCCCGGCCCGCCATCTCGGGCTGGGAGGGGTGCCAGGCCGTGGGCGCCAGGTTCAGGCGCACCTCGGTGTCGTTTCCGTCGTTGTCCTTCATGCCGAAGTCCTTGGCCTGCTGCTCGTCCATCCTGGGCCAGGAGATCCGGGTGTAGGCCTCGGGCGCGGGGGCGACGTAGCCGGGCGGGACGGGGGGCAGGTCCTCGAGCTGGAACTCGCGGATGGCGCCGGTGGCGCGCTGCTTGGCCCGGAGCTGCTCCAGGCGCTCGCGCCGGATGCGCGGCAGGTCGTCCGCCTGCTCGCGCGTCTCGGCGAGCAGCTCCTTGACGGCCTCCTCGACCGAGGCGCTGACCACATCGGCGTAGCGCAGGTGCCCGGCCCGGTCGATCAGGTAGAAGTCCGGCGCCTGGTCGATCTTGAGCGCCTCCTGGAACTTCCCCTCGGCGTCGTGCGCGTAGGCGAACTTGGCGTCCTTGACCTGGGGAGCGCCCTCGGCCCAGCCGTCCTTGCCGTGCACGACCACGACGATCAGGCCCTGCTCGGCGTACTTCTCCTGCATCTTCCCGGCGAGGGTCAGGCCCTCGCGCACCGAGAGGGGGTACCAGCTGGCCCAGGTGCCGATCAGCACGACCTTGCCCGACATGTCCTCGGGCTTGGCCGTCCACGAGCCGAGCGTGTCCCACGCGCCGGCGGGGAAGGGCTGGAGCTCCATGGCGTCGAGGGCGGCCCGGCGCGGGCCCGTGCCCTCGCGGACCACATCGGCCGCGGAGGCGGCGCCGGCGAGGGTGCCCAGGATGGCGGCGGCGAGAAGGGTGCGGTTCATGGCGGTTCCTGCTTCAAGTGGAGACGAGCGGGCCGGAGGTTAGACGCACGGGTCGCCGGGCGGTTCGGTCGGTTAGCGGGGTGGCCGGCGTGGTCGGAAGAGCCAACGCGTCATTGTACCGGTCCGTCGGGGGACGGTGACCGGTTTCCGGACGGGGGGCGGGGGGGGAGGCGGGGGGCCGATCAGGGCGCCGCGGGGTTGGGGCGATCGGGGGCATGCTCGGCCACAGGCAGGCTGCGCCCTGACGGCGAGCGGGCGCTCGCGGATCGGTTCGACACCAACGAGGGCATTCTCGAACACTCAAGGGGGACGACCCAGCCGAGGGCGAGCACGGAGCGATCAGCCTCGGCCCACCCCACCGTGGTGCTGGAACGGTGCCGCCGCGGGCGCTTCGCGCATCCGCCCCTCGCGCGCAACCTGTTGACACAGTTCCAGTTACCATGCGATGCGCGACGCGGCACGGCGTCAACGGCCGATTTCGTCTTGCTCGCGCGGTCCCCGGGGTTACACTGGCATTCCTTGGAGGCTGCCGCGGCGTGCTCGTGGGGCGCCCCGGCGCGAGAGAGACCCCCCACGAACTCGTTCGTTCGGAGAGTTCGCCATGAACAGCAAGCTTGCGTGCGCCGCGATGGTGGTCCTCACGGGCGCCGGCGCGGCCGTGGCCCGCCCGGACTATCCCGACCCGGTCGGCGACCTCGACCCCTTCTTCCTCAACCAGGGCTTCACGCACCTCGACATCACCAACGTCAGCGTGACCAACGACCTCGAGAACCTGTACATCTCGTTCGCGGTCAACGGCGACATCGCCGCGACCAACTGGGGCAAGTACTGCCTGCTCTTCGACACCAAGCCCGGCGGCGTGAGCACGCCCAGCAACCCGTGGGGGCGGAGCATCACCACCGACCGGCTCAACGACTTCTGGATGGGCAGCTGGGTCGATGGCGGCGGCGGGGCGCAGCTCTGGAAGAACGATGGCACGGTGTGGGAGGGAACGGAGTTCGCCGCGACGTACATCGCCGGCTCCGGGATCACGCAGGACCTGTCGCAGGCCCCCGCGGGGATCGCGAGCTACTCGATCCGCCTCTCGAACCTCGGGCTGGCGGTGGGCAACTCGTTCTTCTTCGACGCGATCGCCACGGCGGGCGGCACGACCGACCCGGGCGTCGACCACCTGAGCCGCTCGGACCCCGCGACGCCCAACTGGGGGACGGCGTCGATCACCGGCGACTACCGGCAGTACACGGTGGTGCCGGGCGCGGGGACGGGCGCGGCCCTCGGGCTCGCGGCCCTCGCCGCCACGGGCCGGCGCCGGCGCTGATTGGGGCGTGAAGTACACCACGATCATCCCGGTGCGTTGACCGGGATGATCGTGTCGGGCGCGAGAGGTGATCCGCCACGATCATCCCCCCAACGCGGGGGATGACGCCCCCGATCAAAACCGGAGGATGTACGCGCGCCCGGACTGGGCCGGGGTGGCGGGGGCGGTCTCGCCCGGTGCGCCGACCACGACCTCGGCGCGCCCGTTGGCGTTGGTGTCGGAGACTCCGGTCACGGCGGTGCCGAACAGGCCGCCGGCCATCTGGCCGGGGGACGCGACGGTCATGATCCGCGCGCCGCTGGCGCCGGAGAACATGTGCAGGCGTCCGGCATCGCCCGGCGCGGCCCCCGGGTCCTCGCCCGGCGCGCCGATGGCCAGGTCGCCGCGCGCATCGCTGTTGAGGTCCGGCGTGCCCGCGACGGCCGCGCCGAACCGGCCGCCGGCCTCGGGCGCGGCGGGTTGGAGGGTGCGGAGCAGGGTTCCCAGAGCGCCGGTGTAGACGTGCGCGCGCCCGCAGTCGGTGGGACTGGCGCCGGGATCCTCGTCGGGCGCGCCGATGACGACATCGCCGCGCCCATCGCCGCTGAGGTCGGGAATCCCCGAGACGGCGGCGCCGAAGTGGCCGTCCGTCTCGGGCGCGGGCGAGGCCAGGGTCCAGAGCCGCACGCCCGTGGCGCCGGAGAAGACGTACGCCCGTCCGCAGTCGGTCGGGCTCGTGCCCGGGTCCTCGTTGGGCGCGCCGATGACCACATCGCCGCGGGCATCCCCGTTAGCGTCGGGGACCCCCGCGACGGACGATCCGAAAGCGCCGCCCGGCTCGGGTGTCGGCGGCAGGAGCTTGCGCAGCAGCCCGCCGTTGACGCCGGAGAAGAGGTAGGTTCGTCCCGCGCCCGGGAGGCCGACGCCGAGACTCTCTCCCGGCGCCCCGACCATCACGTCGCCCCGTCCGTCGCCGTTGGCGTCGGCGACGGCGCCCACCGCGCGCCCGAAGTCGCCGTCGGGCTCCGGCGCCAGGGAGACCAGGACGCGGAGGAGAGCACCGGTCGCGCCGGAGAACACGTACGCGCGCCCCGCGCCC
>CAYWOF010000069.1:11155-12054 GCA_964459825.1 uncultured Phycisphaeraceae bacterium
CCGAGTGCCCGCCGGGCGACTCACCGGGTGCGCCGACGATGAGGTCGCCGCGCCCGTCCCCGTTGACATCGGGAATCCCGGCGATGGCCGCGCCGAAGGCGCCATCGGTTTCCGGGTTGGGCGACACGAGCGTGCGGATGTACGCCTGGGTTGCGCCCGAGTAGAGCAGGATGCGCCCGGAGCGGGCCAGCGCGCCGCTCGCGGGCTCGCCCGGCGCACCGACGGCGAAGTCGCCCTTGCCGTCCCCGTTGAGGTCGGGGATGCCGGCGACCGAGTCGCCACAGTGCCCCATCAACGAGGGGCCACCGGCGGGCTGCGGGACGGTGGACGCGACGGCCAGCGACGCCGAGCCGCTGGCCGAGGTGCAGTTTCCCGTGGACACCGCCACGCTGTAGCGCCCGGCGTGCACGGTTGTGGCCGGGCTGATCATCAGCGTGCTCGAGGTGGCGCCGGAGATGGGCCCTCCGTTGACCAGGCTGACTCCGTCTTTGCGCCACTGGTATGTCAATGTGCCGGGCCCGGTCGCGGTCACCGAGAAGGTCGCGGCACCCCCCGCGTACACCATGCGCCCCGCTGGGTGCTGGGAGAAGGCGATGGGCGAGGCGGGAGTGTGCCACCGCGCCCAGAACGCGGAGACCTGCCCCCCGGCCGTGGTGAACGATCCTCCCGCAACCAGGTCGCCGCCGGGGAGAGTAGTGAGGGCGCCGACGGCTCCGTTCATCCCCGATCCGAGGGGAGACCAGGCCGTGCCGTTCCAGCGCGCGATGTAGTTGGCCGCGACACCACCCGCCGTGGTAAAGGTGCCGCCAGCCACCAGATCGCCGTTGGAGAGCACGGCGAGGGCCAGGACGTAGCCGTTCATTCCCGATCCCAGGGGAGACCAGGCCGCGCCGTTCCAG
>CAYWOF010000070.1:0-12013 GCA_964459825.1 uncultured Phycisphaeraceae bacterium
ACCGTTGGCGTTGGCGTCGTGCCACGTGTCGAGCGCCGTGTCCCAGTGCCGGATGCACGACGCGCCGAGGTCATCGAAGAGGCCGATGCTGGGCATCGAGCCGAAGCCGACCACGCCGCCGGAGACCGCGAGGCGCCCGTCGCCCAGGGGGATCGGCGTGGCGGCCGTCCGGTTGCACGGAACCGACCAGACCAGCGATCCGTTCGCGGCGTCGACCTTGACGAGATTCGCCGCGTTCTGACCGCCCGAGAAGGCGTACGACGCGGCGTAGATGAACGCGCCGTGGGGTTCCTCCGTGACGCAAGCGCCGCCGTAAAACCCATGGCCCGAGGGGTTTACAAACGTCCACAGCGGTGCGTGGGGCGCGGTGGCGGTCGCGTCGAACGCGCGGATCAGGCCGGAGCCCGCGCCCGATTCATCGGTGGCGCTGGGCACGTACACGATCCCGGCGCGATACGCGACGGTGTTCCCCGAGGTGCCGCCCAGGCGCACAGCCCAGACCCGCTGCCCGGGGCCGTAGGGGTTGGTCGCCGGGTCCCATGGATCGGCGTTGATGCAGTAGAGGGCGCCCTCGGCGCCGAACCCGTCGTAGTCGGTGATGAGCACGCGGTCGCGCGGGCCAAGGTCCGGCGTGACCAGCGGCGAGGCGTTGACGACCGGACGGTCGAGCACCGCCTCCCAGCGGGGCAGGCCGGTGGCGCCATCAACGGCGTGCAATCGACTCCCGCTCGCGGCGATGACCGCGCCGTGCTCGTCATCGATCGCGGGTGTGGACCAGGACCCCGCGTAGGGTGGCGCCACCGGGGCGGTCCATAGGATCGCGCCGGTTTGGAGCGAGACGCCGATGAGGCATGGCGCACCATCCAGCGATCCGAGCGCGTATGCGCGAGCGGAATCGGCGACCACGCCGGACTGGCCGCTGAGGGAGAGCGGGTGGCCGGGCGAGGCCTGGGAGGCGACCCAGGCCGGCGCGGCGATGGAGGGCGGCGGGTCGGCGGCGCGCGCGACCCGGTCCGGTCCCCGAGCGAAATGACCCCAGGGCGGGAGACCGGCAGACCCCACGATCAGCAGCGCGGCGAGCGGAGTCAGTGCGGCCATGGGGCGACTCCTACGGCCGATGGGCGGCCGGGCGGGCCCGATGCGCCGCCACCCCGGCGTCGCGAACGCCTCCGGGCGACCGCCACCACGGCGAGCACGACCGCGCTCGCCGGTTCCGGCACGGGCGTGACGTCCGCGACGGCATCAACCTCGACGGTGCCGCTCGCGTGCGGGTTGGTGATGCGGACGTGTGTGATGGCGCTCAGTCCGGTGGAGGCCAGGTCGATCCCCGTGCCGCCGCCGGAGCCGGCGTACGCGCTGACGATCTGGGCGAACGCCAGCCCGGTCGGCTCGAAGGCCGGATCCACCGGACGCGTGAAGTCGGAGAACAGCGTGCCGGGGTTCGTGGCGTAGGGACTCGGCAGGTCGAGGTAGCCGAGCGTGGGTAAAGGGCCATCGGCGGCGGCTCCCGCGACAAGCACCCACGAGACGCCGTCGAGGCTGACCTCCACCGTGCCCTTCCCCGCGCCGAAGAGCGGGCCGGCGATGCCGGCCGGGTAACCCGTGTCGATGTACCCCGCGTTGCCGAAGACCAGCAGGTCGATGCCGAAGGGATTGAGTGGGTCGTCCACGACGGGATGGCCAAACCGCATGGTGAGGGAGCCGCCAACCCCGATCGAGACGACCTCCTTCCCCAGGAAGGGCGGGTTGAAGGGCGTGACCGCCCCGGGGAAGGCGCCGACTCCGGTGAAACGGGTTGGTTCGCCGAGCGCGGCGGAAGGCTGGTTGTACCCTTGCGCGACGCCGGAACCCTCGGCGTAGGCGATGACCGCGCTGGCCCAGGGTTCGCCAGCAGAACTTCGGGAAGGCGATGCCGCGAGCAGGCCAGCGATGGCGGGAACGACCGAGCCGACACGGTTCCGGAGCATGGGGACACCTCGCGCGCGGTGATCGCGCGTTCGCTCCGATTCGCGCGGAGCGGTTCCCGAGCCTCGATCGGGCCATCGGGGGGGAGACGTGCCGGGGAGCCGTCGCGCGCGGGGAACGTCGCACGCGATAGATCGCCGACGCCCCAAGCCGCGGTATCGAAAGGATTTGTGTCCGTTCGGCCGCGGCCACGCGAGGGCCGCCAACTCACTCCGACGGGCGCTTCGGCGTCCGGCGGGCCGTCGGCAGGTCTTCCGGCTCAGGGCTCTGGGGCCGGGCCTTCCCGGCCGCGAAGTGCGGCCAGTGGCCTTGATTCGACCCAGTCGGCGGAGGGCCCTGGAGAGGCCCCCGCCCGCCCATCACGGCGGCGCGTCCGCGGCGGGTTGGGCCCGGTCCCTCAAGGACCCGGGCCTTCACCGCGCTTCCCTCATGGCCCGGGAAGGCCCGGGCGCCGATGGCGATGGCAGCGTACCTCTCCCGGGGCGCGTGTCAAGCGCGGGTCGCGGCTCCGGCTCGGTCGGTCGGTCGGTCGGTTCAGCAGCCGAGGGCGAACTTCGTCTGGAAGCAGATGTAGTCGTTGACGTTGCGCACGCCGTTCGCGTCGCAGTCGGCGTACGGGTCGCCCAGGGCGAACTTGGTCTGGAAGCAGATGTAGTCGTTGACATTGAGGGTGCCGTTGGCATCGCAGTCGGGGTAGCACGTGACGCCGCCCTCGAGGTACGTGATGTCATCGAGGTTCCAGCCACTCGGCGCGTTGGAGCCGACGGCGATGGTGATCTGCGTGAAGGGTGTCGCGCTGATGACCCCGGCGAAGAAGAACGAGCCGATGTCGGGCACGGCCCCGCCCGTGAAGGCCGTCGTCCCCCCGGCCTGGAGGGAGCAGTAGTTGGTGAGGACCGGATCCGCCACGATGTTGAAGAACGCGCCGGCAGCCATGACGGGCTGCGAGAACGTGACCACGACCGCCTCCCCCGGGTAGAAGAAGTCGCTGGCGCTATTCCCCGGCAGGTTGTCCTTCTCGCCGCAGAGGGCCTGGGTGCCGAAGTAGGCGTAGATATTGCTGGTCACACCCCCGGGGCCGGACATGCCCGAGAAGGTCAGGGCGTTGATGACGGTGCCGTTGGGCACCGCCGCGCCCAGCGCCCGCGACTCGAAGCCCTCCACCGTGGGGGGACCGCCGAGCGCCGCCAGGAACGCCGAGGAGCTGCTGTACGTCTGGCCGATCGCGGGCGCGGAAAGTGCGAGTGCGAGGGCAACGGCGAGGCGGGCGGTGCGCATGGCAATCTCCTCCGTAGTGGTGGGGCCGAACGGATCCGAGCCTACCACCCCAGCGTCGGCGTGGGAAGCCAGAATCACCAGTTCGGTCGGGGCGATCGGCGGCCGCTCGGGCGCCGTCAGGCGTCGAAGCCGTAGCCGGCGAGGAAGGGGTGCTCGTTCATGCGGCGTTCGACGAGAGCCCGCTGGTCGGCCGTCCAGGGGACGGAGTGCCGGCTGCGCCTGGGCGAGTCGAAAACGATCGCCGAGCAGTCGCGCAGGTAGGCCTCGTCGGGCGTGACGCCGACACCGGCGCAGAGGCGGGCGAGTTCGTCGCGCGGGCGGGCGATGAACGCCTCGTGCCGGATCTCGACCCGGGGATCGGAGCCGTGGCGCCGCTGCACCTCCGCGACCGTGGCGGCGAAGCGGAAGTAGTACTCGATGGCCTGGTCGAGGTGGTCGGCATCGCCCCGCGTCAGCATCGTGGCGATGGTGTCGAACGGGTTGCGGACGATGTGGACCACCACCACCGGCACCCCGACGAGGTCCTTCAGGCGGTCGAGCAGTTCGGGCCGGCGCCGGAGGCGCAGGTTGGACATGCCCCCCTCCTTGTCGCCGATCACGTCCAGCCGCTCGAACCGCTGCTGCCACTGGTTCGGGACCATGTACTCGTACTCGTAGCTGGTCAGGCCCTTGTTGGTGCCCGAGCGCTCGAGTAGAAGCTGGTAGAGCCGGTCGCGGTCGAAGCCGCACTCGACGTAGCGCAGGGCGTCGAGCTCGATGGCCAGCATGACATGCCGGTGGGCGGCCAGGAGGGCGGCGATAAGCGTGTGTCCGCTGCGCGGGTAGCCGACGAACATGCAGTAGCGCCGGACGCCGTCGAAGAGCGGGCGGTGGGGGATCGCCGCCTCGCCCGTGCGGCGCCACTCGCCCGCGAGCCTGGGCTGGAGGGTGAGCGGCGGCTGGTCGACCTCCGCCGGGAGCGGGGGCTCGACGATGACGGGATGGGTGATGAGTGGAGCGGTGGTGGTCATGTCCGGCCTCGGGGCCGCCCGATGGAGAGGGAGGCACCCGTGGGGATCGGTCCGCGCCCCGTGCGCACTCCAGAGGGTCGGGAACGATGGCCCGGATCACGTTCGTCATCCCGGCGTTCAACGCCGAGGCCACGCTCGGGGACACCCTCGGTTCGCTCCTGACCCAAACCCGGCCGGATTGGTCCGCCGTGGTCGTGGATGACGGGAGTTCGGACGGGACCGCGGCCGTGGCACGGTCGCTGGAGGATCCTCGGGTCCGTGTGGTCTCGCAGGCCAACCGGGGCCTGGCGGGGGCTCGCAACACCGGCTGGCGCCACACGGATGGCGACGCCGTCTGCTTCCTCGATGCGGACGACACCGTGGCGCCCCCCTTCGTGGCTCGAATGCTGGGGGCCCTCGAGACCTTCGACGCGGCGGCGTGCTGGTACCGCATGGTCGGGCCGGCTCTCGAGGACCTGGCTTGGGTCATCAAGCCCGGAGACCACGACCTGGCACCCGACCGGCTCCTCGACGTCAACCCCCTGGCGGTGGGGGGCGTGGTGGTTCGGCGCGAGGCGGTCGAGCGGGTGTGCGCCGGGCGCGATCCCTTCGACGAGTCGCTGCCCGTGCATGAGGACTGGGACCTGTGGCTCCGGCTGAGCGGTGCGGGCGCGAGGTGGGCGCCGATGGTGTCCGAGCCGCTCTTCGCCTATCGCCTGCGCAAGGGATCGCTCTCGTGCGATCTGGAGCGCATGTGGCGCTTCGGGCTTCGGGTCATCGATGGCGCGCCGGTGGATGCCCGCCTCAAGCCGGGGGCCCGGCGGAGGTGGAGCCTGCGCCACGTGGCCCGGGCGGCCGCGAGAGGTGACCGGGACCTGGCGCAGGGCTGGCTGGATGAGCTGGGCCCGATCGACGAATCGGACGCCGGCGTGCTGGCGGGCGCGATCCGTTGGGCGTGCGGCCAGCAGGACCAGCGGAATCCCGAGGAGGCCGATGGCGCCTCCTGGGCCGCCTGGCGGGCCCGCGTGGCGCACGCGCTCGAGGGTCGGGCGTGCCTCGCACCCGTGATGGCGCGCCTGGCGGGCGGAGCGGGAAGGTTCGACCGCGCGGCCCGCGCGCTGATCGATCGGGTCGAAGGCGGCGACACCGTCGTGGTCTATGGCGTGGGGCGCAACGGCCGAGACCTGCTCGCCGCGATCGAGCGGTGGAATCCGCGACTGACGATGGCGTGGATGGATGACCATCCCGGTGCGAGCGGACCGACGCTGGGCGGGAGGGCGCTCCCGCGCCTGGCGCGCCAGGACCTGGGGCCCGGGCACCTGGTTGTGGTGACGCCCGAGCAGGGCGAGGCGATCGGCCAGGGGTTGCGCCGCTCTGGAGTGGAACGTGTGGAAACCCTCGATGGTCTGGTGCACGGGAGGGCGGGAGCCGGGCCGGCCCACGTGTCTAGTATTCACTAACACGCAGGTCGGTCGGCCGAGGGAGGTGACACATGAGGCTGGTGACTTGGCTGGTGCCGGGGATCGTCGGCGCGATCCTGGCGGGGTGTGCCACGCCCTCGGTCCACCCGATCTACACCGCGGAGACGCTCATCACCGAGCCCGGCCTCGTGGGCACGTGGCGCCCGGCGAATGAGGCCGATGGGAAGGCGACGTACACGATCACGCGGGTGGCGGAGGGATACCACCTGCTCGTCAAGACCAACGATCCCGCGGATCCCGGGCAGTGGGAGTTCGCCGTGCGCCTCACGAAGATCGGGGAGCACAAGGCCGCGGACGTCACCGCCGTGGAGGAGGAACGCCGGGCCCACGAGGACCACTGGGGACCGCTATTCCTGCCGACGCACATGTTCTGCCTCTACTCGCTCGAGGGCGACACGCTGACCGTGCGGATGCTCGACCGCGACTGGCTCAAGCGCGAGGTGGAGGCCAAGCGGGTGACGCTGGCGCACACCTCTCTGAGCCGTGACACCCTGCTGCTCACGGCGGAGACGAAGGACCTGCGGGAGTTCGTGGAGCGGCACGCGGGGGACCGGGGGGCGTTCGCGAACGAGGCATCGCTCTCGCGTGTCAAGCCATGAGAATCCCGATCAACTCCCGGCGTGATAACTGTTTCCCGACCCGTTCCTGGCGTATGTTGAGGGTGTGACGCCCGACATCGTCCAAGCCCTGGTCAAGACGATCGAGATCAAGGATGCCTCCACCGCCGCGCACACGTGGCGGGTCATTCTCTACACGCGGGCCCTGGCGGAGGCCCATGACCTCGGCCATGACGAGATCGAGCGGCTGACCGTGGCCGCGGCCCTGCACGACGTGGGGAAGATCGAGATTCCGGACGACATCCTGCGCAAGCCCGGTCCACTCACCGCGTCCGAGCGGGCGACCATGCAGACGCACGCCCCCCTCGGGCACGAGCGTCTGACGCGAATGGGGGAGACCGACCCGCTCCTGCTCCACCTGGTGCGCCACCACCACGAGCGCTGGGACGGGGCGGGGTACCCCGACCGGCTCGCGGGGGAGGCGATACCCCTGGCCGCACGGTTCTTCGCCGTGATCGACAGCTTCGACGCTATGACGAGCCTTCGTCCCTACCGGAGCGATGTGGGCCCGGAGGCCGCGGAGCGGGCCATCGTGGAGCTGAAGGAGGGGGTCGGGACTCGATACGCCGCCGACGCCGTCGGGTCCTTCGAGCGTCTCTATCGAACCGGCAAGCTCCGGTGGATCCTCGAGTACTTCAACGACCGATGCGCGGTGCCGGAGTACGCGGCCCCCGGACGGGCGCCTGGCGTGATGCGTTCGGCGCGGGGCGGTTGAACCGGGCGAATCGAGCGATCGATCGAGCGTCGATCCGCCCGTCTGTCTACCGGGCGTCGGCGGCCCGCAGCACCCGCGCCCCCTCGACCGGCTCGAAGCGGGCCTGGAAGAAACGCAGGTACTTGGGCTCGTGCGTGAAGCGCAGGCCGACGATCTGCTCGCGGTTCTCGAAGAGCGTGATGACCGACTCGGCCGTCACGTCCATGTGGGCCTGCGTGTAGACCCGGCGCGGGAGGGTGAGGCGCACGAGCTCCAGGTTGGGGAAGAGGTTCCTGCCCGTTTCGGGGTCGCGCCCCGCGGAGACCGCGCCCCGCTCCATCGAGCGCACGCCCGATTCGACGTACAACGCCGCGGCCAGTGCCTGGGCGGGAAACTGCTCGCGCGGGATGTGGGGGAGGAACCGGGCGGCGTCGATGAACACGCCGTGCCCGCCGATGGGACGGATGATCGGGACGCCGGCGTTCTGGAGGGCGTGCCCCAGGTACTCGACCTGCCCCACGCGGGCGTGGATGTGGTTGTACTCGACCGACTCGGCGATGCCGATGGCCATGGCCTCCATGTCGCGCCCGGCCAGGCCGCCGTAGGTGTGCAGGCCCTCGAAGAGAACGACCATGTTGCGGGCCCGCTCGGCCAGCTCGTCGTCGTTGACGGCCAGGAAGCCGCCGATGTTGACGAGCGAGTCCTTCTTGGCCGAGTTGGTGCACCCGTCGGTGTTGGCGCAGATCTCCAGGAGGATGTCGGCGATGGAGCGGTGGCCCTCGCCGGGCTCACGCTCCTTGATGAAGTAGGCGTTCTCGACCGCGCGGGTCGCGTCGAGGAAGATGCGCACGCCGTGGCGCTGGCACAGGGCGCGGACCTCGCGGATGTTGGCGAGGCTGATGGGCTGCCCGCCGGCCATGTTCACGCAGGTCTGCATGTTCAGGTAGGGGACCTTCGAGGCGCCCACGCGCCGGATGAGCGCCTCGAGCCTGGCGGGGTCGATGTTGCCCTTGAAGGGGTGCTCGCTCTCGGGGTCGTGGGCGGCCTCGCCGATCACGTCCACGAACCGACCGCCGGCCAGCTCCTGGTGGGCCTTGGTCGTGGTGAAGTACATGTTGCCGGGGACGAAGTCGCCGGGCTTGATGCACAGGCGGCTGAGGATGTGCTCGGCGCCCCGGCCCTGGTGGGTGGGGATGAGGTGCTTGTAGCCGTAGTAGCGGCGCACCGCGTCCTCGAGGTGGTAGAAGTTCTCCGACCCCGCGTAGGCCTCGTCGCCCATCATCAGGCCCGCCCACTGCCGATCGCTCATGGCGGCGGTGCCGGAATCGGTGAGCAGGTCGATGTAGACGTCGCGCGAGCGGAGGAGGAAGGTGTTGAAGCCGGCCTCGGCGATGGCCGCCTCGCGCTCCGGGCGCGTGGTCATCCGCAGGTGCTCGACCATCTTGATCTTGAAGGGCTCGGCCCAGGAGCGGCGGGGCATGGTGGGTCTCCGTCGGGCCCCCGGGCCGGCGGCGCCCGAGGGCGAAAACTCGATACTAGGGTCCACATTTGTCGGCGGCGCAGGGCCGACACACGGGATCGGTTCGGGGTCGGGACGGAACGGGATGCGTGTAGAATCGCGTCGAAACCAGCCATGGGCCACGACCCCGAGATCCTGGTCGACCTGACCACGGCGCGAACGGACTTCGAGGCGGAGACCATCGCGGAGGCGCTCCGCTCGCAGGGCATCCCGGCGCAGGCGTTCACGACGGCGGGCGCGGCCCTGCAATGGGACGTCGCCGTCAGCCAGCCCATGCGCGTGCAGGTGCGCCGTGGCGACCTGGTGCGGGCGAGCGCTGCCCTGAAGGCTATCCGGGCCGAGTCGGTGGACATCGACTGGTCCGAGGTGGAAACGGGGGATCGGACGCCCGTCACGGAGAGCGAGCGGCGGGAAGCGGCCGACATGGAACGCGTGGATTGCGCCGCGTGCGGGCGAGAAGTGACATCGGCCCGGCGGTCGGGCCCCTGTCCGAACTGTGGACGGCCACTGGATGTGGTCGGCGTCGGCCCTCACCTCACCCGGAGCACGCGCTGGGCCAACCGGGTGGGAGTGGCCCTGATCATCGCGTTCGCGCTCTTCGTGATCGTGATCGTGCTCACGGGCCTCCGGTAGGTTCCAACCTCGTCTCTGATCCGAAGCGGGAACGCCAGATGGCTGAGGAACCGGACATACTGGTGGATCTCACCACGGCCCGGACGGACTTCGAGGCCGATACCATCGCAGAGTCGCTCCGCGCGCAGGGCATACCCGCGCAGGCGTTCACCGCGGCGGGCTGGTTGCTGCAGTGGGACGTGGCGGCCAGCCAGCCCATGCGGGTGCAGGTGCGCCAGTGTGACCTTGAGCTCGCCCGCGCAGCGCTCAGGGCGATTCGCGCTGAGTCGGTGGACATCGACTGGTCCGAAGTGGACACTGGGGACCGGACGCCAGTAACAGAGGACGAGCGAGCGGCGGAAAGAAGGCGCGTGGAAGAGGGCGCGCGTTGCTGGTGCGTGGGATGCCGCTACGAGGTGACCGGTCTACCCCGCGCCGGCCAGTGCCCCGAGTGTGGAAGGGATCTGGCGGTCGTGCGCACGGCCAGACCCGTCAGCCCGGTCTGGCGACGAGGCCGGCGCGTGTGGCTCGGACTCTTCTGCGCTCTGGTCCTCGCCTGGGTCATCGCCCGGCACTTCGGGTAGGCGCTCGAGAGCCGAGGACGGCGGCGCACGCTCCTGCGCGGACACCCCCGCCGTCAATCGTTCCCCGGCCACCCGGCGGCGATGAACCTGCCGTCGCGGTGGAACACCTCTCCATCGGCCTCGATCGTGCCGCCGGGGCGGCCGGACTTGGGATCGGGGCGCAGGTCGCACACCATGTCCCAGTGCAGGCCCGACTCGTTGGTGCTCCCGCTCTC
This sequence comes from uncultured Phycisphaeraceae bacterium, assembly GCA_964459825.1. Lineage (GTDB taxonomy): Bacteria > Planctomycetota > Phycisphaerae > Phycisphaerales > UBA1924 > CAYWOF01. Next base: position 9,955 of record CAYWOF010000070.1, read on the forward strand.
CGGGTAGCCCGCGCCGACCGCCGCGTGGAACGTCCCTCCGATCTTCTCGTCGAAGAGCGTGTTCTTCGAGAAGCTGGTGATCGAGTAGTTCGTGCCGATGGCGATCTCGCCGAGGTTTCGGGCCCCCGGGTCCTGGTCGAGCATCTTGAGCAGGAAGTCCTGGTTCTTGGCCGCGCGGGCGTCCACGACGCGTCCGCCCTTGAACTGGAGGCGGACGCGCTCGACCTCGCGACCGTTGTAGACCGCCGGGAAGGTGTAGTTCACGTGCCCGTCCACACCCTGCGGCCCGGTGAACACCTCGCCATCCGGAAAGTTCTCGTGCCCCGCGCAGTTGATCCACGTCGAGCGCGCCGGATCGACGTTGACCGTCAGGTCCGTCCCATCGTCGCCGTTCGCCGCCGGCACGCGGAACCGGACCACTCGCTTCTTCTGGAGGAACTCGCGCACCCGCTCCTGGCGCTCGTGGATCTTCTTCCACTCGGCCACGGGGTCGGGCAGGTGGAGGAGCCCGGCGCGGAAGACGAAGTCCTCGTATTGGGCGAGGCTCATCTCGGCATCCTGCGCGAAGGCGTGGGTCGGGTAGAGCGTCCCGACCCAGCGGAGTTCCTTCGTCGCGGCCCGCTCGAGGAACCGCTTCATGATCGGCTTGCGGGCCTTCTGCAGCAGGGCGGCGCGGGCCGGGTCGGTCGCGCCGAGGAACTTGGTGTTGTGCTCGGCCCACAGGCCGATGCGCACATCGACCGTTTCGATGCGGTGGAGGTCGATGGGGTTGGTGAAGGCCAGCTGCTCGTCCTTGCCGTGGGCGACGAGGACCTCGGTGAGGGCCTCGGATCGGGGCACCCAGAACGGGTTCCCGCCGGCCTCGAGGACGGCCCGCATCAGGGACTCGAGCAGGGGCATGGCGATCGGGTCGGCGTCGAGGGCGACCAGGTCGCCCGGCTTGACGCCGGTCGAGTAGCGGACGAGGACATCGGCCAGGCGGTCGAGACGCGGATCGCGCATGGGGCGGCCTCCGTGGGAAGCCCCCGAGTGTACCGGGTCGGCGACGCAACCGTTGCGGGCGCCCGGACCTAGACTCTCTCGCAACGGGAACCACTCATCGAGAGGAAGAACCATGCGGCGGTCCGAGCGGGTGCTGGTGTACGGGGGTGTGGCGCTGGCGGTGGCGCTGGGCCTGATGGCCCGGGAGCCGGGCACGACCGCGCACGCGGCGTGGGTCTCGGGCGCGACGGCGGACATGCGGGTGGCGGCGGTGGATGTGTACCTGGTGGCCGAGGCCGCGATGAAGCGCCCCGAGCCCGTCGCCGAGCGCGAGGCGGTGAACCAGAAGTGGCGCACGACGCTGGAGGCGATCGAGGCCGAGCTCCAGACCATCGACACCACCCTGCGGATGCTCGCGCCGGGCAGCCAGCAGGCGCCGGAGCTCATGAGCCGCGGGCGTGCCAAGCAGGCCGAGGGCCAGAAGGCGGTGCAGGACCACGCCGTCGAGTACGACCAGGTGCAGAGCCGGCAGCTCCGCGTGGCGTACGAGGAGGCCCGGGGCGCGGCCGAGGCGGTCGCGACGCGCCTGGGGTACACCCACGTCATGGCCGCGCGGACGCGCCCCATGAACGAAGACGATCCGCCGGTGCCGATGCGCCAGCGGATCGACGAGATGCTCTCGCGCCCGCTCCTGGTCGGCCCGGCGTCGGACGATCTCACGGACGCGGTGCTGGCGGAGATGAAGCTCGAGCGTCCCAAGCCCGAGGAGGCGCCGGCCGAGGCCCCGGCGCCCGCGACGCCGGAAGCGCCCAAGCCGGGCGGCGGCTGAGATCAGGGGGTGGCGCCGATGGGCGCGCCGTCCGATGCCGCCGGCCCGCCCTCTCGGGACGCCTGCCTCGCCCGCGCGGCTCGCTCCATCGCGTCGGCGATGCGCCGGTTCAGACCGGCAACCAGGGCGGCCTTCGCCTGGTCGAGCGCGGGAGCCGCGGCGCCGAGCAGGGCGTGCAGGCTGGTCACGGGACGGCCGGACAGGCCGCACGGCACGATGAGCCCGAAATGGTCCAGGTTCGTGCGCACG
>CAYWOF010000071.1:0-11922 GCA_964459825.1 uncultured Phycisphaeraceae bacterium
CCGGGTGGTCTCCCACCTGGCCGGGGCCTGGGACTACAAACGGCCCAAGCCCGCAATTGTAGGGACCCGGAGGCTCACGGCCCAGCGGTATCCCGTCTCTCCTCGACCGAGCGCCATCGCTTGGCCACAGGCTCTCCTCCGGCATGACCCGGCTCTCGCACCTGCGGAAGCCAGCCTACTCAAACAGTTGGCTTTTGCAAGACCTTTCTCAAAAAAAACCACCACGGGAATCGCGGTGGATTCGGTCGCAAGTACCGTCGCGACAAGTGATTGCGAACCCGTTCGTGTGAAGATGGGCAAGAATTGGCCAAATCTGGCCATGGAAACTGCGATCAAAAAACGAACCGCCGGGCGTGGGGCCCGGCGGTCGTGAGAATCGGAGAGAAGCGTGCGGCGATCAGGCCCGGCGACGGCGGCCGGCGATGAGCATTCCCGCGCCGAGGAGGGAGAGGCTCGCGGGGGACGGGATGACGTTGAGGTTGTCCCAGCCCATGGTGTTGCTGGTGTTGCCGCCGGTGAAGAAACGGACGGCCGTGGGGAGCGCGGCGGTGGGGTTGGCGCCGCCGGTGAGGTACCAACCGGTGGGGTTGGCGGTGGTGCTGGCGCCGGTGTGCAGGTCGGCGATGGTGACCGACGTGATCAGGTTGGTCGCGAAGTCGACGGTCGTGTACAGGCGGTACCAGTGGTTGTTGGCCAGGCCCGTGAACGCGGCGCCGGGGGACTGGTTGTTCTGCGCCACGCCGGCGGCGTTGAAGACGTTGAACTCGGCCTTCCAGCCCTGGCTGGGGTCGTTCAGGTTGACGAAGTTGTTGAGGTTGATGTAGGACCGCTGGGTCACGGAGTCCTGGAGCGAGAAGCTCGACAGGTTGGCCGTGGAAGTCGCACCGCTGGCGATCGCGGCCATGTCGTAGGAGATGGTGAACTGGCCGCCGGCGCTGAAGTCCACCAGGTGCTGGCCGCGGGCGAAGTTCGTCCCGCCGCCGCTGGTGCGCCCGATGAACTGGTTACCGCCGACGGGGTTCTGGACGAACCCGAGGGCGTTGTTCTCATAGGTGAAGACGTGCTGATCGATGCCCGCCGGGAGGGTCCAGCCCTGCTGCCCGGTGAGGGACGTTCCGGCGGCGGACGCGTTGTGCTCCGGCGCCTCGAAGCCCGTCACGAAATCGGCGTGAGCCGCGGCGCAAGCGCCAAGGACCGCCGCCCCGAACAGAACCTTCTTCATGACTCTACACTCCTCTCCGATTCTCCACGAATCACGCGGTCGCCGGGCCTTGCCTCCACCAAGCTCCTGCCCGCCCGGCCACCGGTCACAAACACGATGGCCCCGCGTGACTACCACGCACGAACGGCACAATGCCTCACGGGTAAAGGTGCCCCCGATTCCCGGGCAAACAAGCCGGAACGAACAAAAACTTCCGTGAATCGTTGAGCCCTTCGCGGAACGGTGGAAACGCGGGGAGGCTGGGGTATCTGCGTGCACCGGAACACGTGAAGGGGGCGTTCTGTTTGGCTTGTGTTTGGGCATTGCCGGGCCTAGGATTGGGCCGTTGGACCTTTGACAAGTCGGGGCCGAACTGGATTCGACCGGGCAGGGGAGCTTGGCGTGGCGCGTCGAGGGGCGTGTTGGCCTCGTAAAAAACACGCAAACACATAGTTGCCAACAGCAACTACGCTCTCGCGGCCTAACCAAGGCCGCACGACTCGCGTCCGACGCCCGATGGGGCGCGGGTCGAAAGCCATCGGGCTGGTCGGGGCGTGGCGCCTGCAGGCGCCCCGATGAGAAAACTCTGCGGGCTGGACCCACGGGAACGCCGCCGGCGGCGGCCCCGGGGGTTGAGGACAAAGCGCCGGACACACGCGTAGAGGCGCCAGGCCGACTGATCCGGGACGGGGGTTCGATTCCCCCCGGCTCCATTGGGGATGGGTTTCGGGGGGCGAGTGTCGGGTTTCGGGGAGGAGCCTTGGTAAAGGGGGCCCGTGCCGCCTCCTGCTGCAGCGGGCGCAGGGTGCCGGTCCCGCGCCGCGCGAGCGGTTCAGCGCCATCAGCGCGCGAGTAGCGGACCTCGGCCGTGACGGTTTCGCGCGCGTCGGCCGTGGCACGGATCACGAGTGGGAGTGTGATCGCGTGGTGAAGGTGCATCAGCGCCATGTCGCCGTTGGGTGGGGTCGGCACGAGGGCCAAGTCGCGGCTGGTGAGTCCAGCTTCGATCCGGAGCGGAGGTCGCCCGGACATCTCGTCGGTCCCGCCGGGGCCGGATCGCGATTGGGACGCCTCCCAGGAGCTGGCTGCCTGCGGCGCTTGCGCCCCGGGCGACCGGGGGCCCGCGCGCTATCGTCCGGGTCCTGCGGCGGGTGGGCGCGGGTGGAGGGACTCGCCATGCAAGCCGGGATCGTCGGGCTGCCGTACACGGGCAAGAGCACGCTGTTCCGGGCGTTGACCGGGCTGGCGGTCGATCCGGCGGGTGGGGGGGGCGGGGTCAAGGCGCAGGTGGGCGTGGTGAACATCCCCGACCCGCGCCTGGACATCCTCGCCAGGCACATCGCGACGAAGAAGGTCGTTGCGGCGCAGCTGACGGTGGTGCTCGTGCCGGGGCTGGTGCGGGGCTCATCGGAAGGGGCGGGGCTGGGGAACGCGTTCCTGTCGTCGATCCGCGAGGTCGATGCGGTCCTGCACGTGGTCCGGTGCTTCACTCACACGCCGGGGGGCGAGGTGGTGGCGCACGTGGATGGGTCACTGGACCCCGCGCGCGACATCGAGACGGTGGAGCTGGAGCTGATCCTGGCCGACCTGCAGCAGGCCGAGGGGGCGCTCCCGCGGGCGGAGAAGGCGGCGCGCCAGAAGTCGGCGGAGGCGATCGCGCGGGTGAGCGTGCTGCAGAAGGTGCTGCCGCTGCTCTCGGATGGCAAGCCGGCGCGGGATCTGAAGCTGACCGAGCCGGAGGAGCTCAAGGCGATGCGGGGGCTGTCGATGCTCTCGGCCAAGCCGATGCTCTACCTCGCCAACGTGGATGAGGACGACGTCGAGGGCCGCGGGGCGCTGCCCGGCGTGGTGCGGGCGCACGCGGAGAGGGTCAAGGCCGGGTTCATCCCGGTGTGCGCGCGGATCGAGGCCGAGCTGGCGGAGCTGTCGCCGGCGGACCGGTCGGAGATGCTCGGCTCGCTGGGCCTGGCCGAGCCGGCGCTGCATCGGCTGGCGCGCGAGGCGTACAAGCTGCTGGGCCTGCAGTCGTTCTACACGGCGGGGGAGAAGGAGATCCGGGCGTGGACGGTGCACGCGGGGGCGACGGCCCCCCAGGCCGCGGGCGCGATCCACACGGACTTTGAGCGGGGGTTCATCCGGGCGGAGATCTACGCGGTGCACGACCTGGAGGAGCTCAAGAGCGAGAAGGCGATCAAGGAGGCGGGGAAGCTGCGGACGGAGGGAAAAGGGTACGTGATGCACGACGCGGATGTGTGCCACTTCCTGTTCAACATCTGAACCGGCGCGCCGGTGCGCGGCGGGCGAAAGGCCGGGCCATGGGAAGCGCGATGGGCGTGCTGGTGTTGATGGGTTCGGCGGCGGCGGCGCAGCCCGCGGCCCCGGCCCACCCGGATCGTCCGGTTCCACAGACGCCTCGGGTGCTGTGGAAGGTGGCGCTGGGGTCGAACTCGTTCGGGGGCGGGGCGATCGCGGATGCCGATGGGGATGGGATTCTGGACGTCGCGTTCGCGACGTACTTCGGCGACTCGAGGGTGCGGGTGCTCGCGGGGACCGATGGGCACGAGGTCTGGTCGCACGATGCGGGAGAGGGGGCGGGGACGGCCTGCCTGGACGCTTCCTGCCGCTTCGCGGATGTGAACGGCGATGGCGTGCTGGAGCTGGTCGTGCCGGTCTCGAACACGAGCCGGGTCATCGCGTTCGAGGGGGCGACGGGCCGGCCGCTCTGGACGTACGAGGCGGGGCAGGGCGAGTGCATCGACACGCCGCCGTGGGTGGGCGATATCGATGGCGATGGGGGCGTGGAGATCGTGGTGGGGACGTTCAAGAGCCGGCTGCACGTGATCCGCGGGGCCGATGGCGCGCCGGTGCGGGTGGTGCAGATCGCTCCGAGGGGCGCCGTGCAGAGCTGCCCGATCGTGACGGACCTCAATGGCGACGACGTGAAGGACTTCATCGCGGCGACGTTCCGCGGGGACGACCGCGTCGCGGCGGTGGATGGGTCCGTGGCGGAGGCGCCGCTGGGCGATGACCACGGCCCGCGCCCGGTGCACGAGCTGTGGCACGTGCAGACGGGGAGCCACATCTACCACGGGCCATCGGTGGGCGACCTGGATGGCGACGGGCGCGCGGACTTCGCCGTCGGGTCCTACGACGGGAAGGTGTACGCGTTCCGCGCGGACGGGTCATCGCTGTGGACGGCGAGCCCCGGCGAGCGGTACATCATGGCCCCCACGGTGATGGCGGACCTGGATGGCGATGGTCGCGCGGAGGTGGTCGCGACGGGCGAGCGCGTGACGGCGATCCGGGCGGATGGCTCGACGATGTGGAGCGAGCGTTTCGATGCGCCGGGGACGTACTGGGCGATCTCGCGCGGCGTGAGCGTGGCGGACCTCGACGGCGATGGCCGGCCCGACCTGGCAGCCCTCAACGGGCGCGGGCTGTTCAAGGTGTTGCGGGGCGCGGATGGCGCGACGCTGGCCGAGTTCGACGCGGCGCGCATCCACGAGCGGACGATGACATCCGTCAGCCACCTGGCGCTGATCGCGGACCTGGATGGCGAGCCGGGGCTGGAGGTGTTCTTCGTGGTGGGGGGCGACATGCAGGACCGGCACGGTCTGGCGGTGTGCCTGACGGGCTTCGCGGGGCGGGCGGTGAACGCGGACGGGTCGCTCAACGGGTGGTTCATGCACCGGCACGACCCGCTCAACACGGGGAACCTGTCCACCGCGCTGCCCCCGGAGCTCCGGGCCCGGATCCTGGGGCCTGCCGCGAGGGCGAGCTCCGCGCCGGCCCGGGGAGCGGTTGCGCCGGTACGCTGATGGCCGATGCCGGCCGATCCCACCCGCTCCTCGCTTCTCTCTCGCCTGCGCGACACGGGCGACTCGGAGTCGTGGCGGGAGTTCGAGGCCCAGTACCGCGATCTGGTGATCCGCTTCTGCCGGGCTCGCGGCGTGCAGTTCGCGGACGCCGAGGATGTCGCGCAGATCGTCTTCGCGTCCCTGGCGCGATCGCTCCCGCGCTTCGTCTATGACCGCGCCCGAGGCCGCTTCCGCGACTACCTGTTCCGGTGCATCCGCCGGGCGATCCAGCGCCGGGTCGGGAGCGCGGGAGCGGAGGGGAGTGGAGGGACGGGGCGGGGATGTCCGGGAGGGGCGTCGAGCCTGCTAGTCCCCGATGAACTCGACGATGCGCCGGCCCCGGTCGAGGCGCGCGAGGCCGCGCTCTGGGAACGAGAGTGGATGAACCACCACTACCGCCTGGCCGTGCGATCGCTCCGGGCCACCAGCACGGAGGAGCGGTCGCTGGAGATCTTCGAGCGAAGCCTGGCCGGGGCGACACCCCGGCAGATCGCGGCGGAGCTCGGGATGGACCTGGAGGCGGTGTACAAGGCGCGCCAGCGGGTGCGGACGCGGGTCGAGGCGACCATCGCCCGCCAGATCGAGGAGGAGGACCGGGTCGATGCCCGATGAGCGCGACGCACCGCCGGCCGGGAACGACGGCGCCGACGAAGACTGGTTCGGGCGGGTGCGCGAGGCGCTCTCGCCCGGTCCGGCGGGGACGCTGGCCGGGTTCGAGATCCTCGAGGAGGCCGGCGCCGGAAGTCAGGGGCGTGTGTTCAGGGCGCGCCAGCCGGGCACCGGGCGCCTGGTCGCGATCAAGCGCCTTCGCGAGGGCACGCTCGCCCGTGGCGCGGCCGTCGCCCGGTTCCGGCGGGAGGTGGAACTCGCCGCGTCGCTGCGACACCCGGGGATCGTCACGGTCCACGGCCTTGTGGAGGACGCGGGAGGCCCGGCTCTCGTCATGGAATGGGTCGAGGGGCAGCCCATCGACGCCTGGGCCGATGCCATTCGCGCGGGACCCGGGGGGGTGCGGCGCATGGTCGAGGCGGCCCGGGTCGCGGCGGAGGCCGTAGCCGAGGCGCACGGGCGTGGCGTGCTCCACCGGGACCTGAAGCCGTCGAACATCCTGGTGGATGCGGAGGACCGGCCGCGCATCCTCGACTTCGGCCTGGCTCGCGCGCTCGACGGCGGGGAGGTGCTCACCATGACCCGCGACGGGGGGTTCGCGGGGACGCCGGCGTACGCGTCGCCCGAGCAACTCGAGGGGCGATCGCGGGATCTGGACGTCCGGGCGGACGTCTATGCGCTGGGCGGGGTGCTGCACCGGATGCTCACGGGCGCCCCGCCCGTCGATCCCGACCAGGGACTGAGCGGCCTTGTCGACACGGTGCGGTCCGGGCGGGTGGCTCGCCCCTCATCGCTCAACCCCGGCGTGAATGCCGAGCTCGACGCGATCGTGCGCAAGGCCATGGACCCCGAGCGCGAGCGCCGGTACGCGACCGCCGCGGGGATGGCCGAGGATCTGGCGCGATGGCTCGACGGGCGTGCCGTTCTGGCCCACGGGCCGGGGACGCTCTACCTGGCGCGTGCGTTCGTCCGCCGGCATCGGTGGCCCGTCGCCGCCGGCGCGACCGCCCTGCTCGCGGTCGTCGGCGGCGGGATCGTCTCGGGCGTGCTGGCCGCGCAGCTCTCCATCCGCGGCCAGCGGCTGTCGGCGGCGCTCCGTGAGAAGCAGACGGCCCTCACCGAGGCACAGATCCAGCGCGACCGCGCAACGCGTGAGGTCCTCAAGCAGCAGGCGGCGCGGGCGTTCCTCACCGAGCTCCTGGGCGATCTGCGGGGTGGCGCCGACGGCGCGGCGGCGCCGACGGTTCTCGAGGCGCTCGACCGTCGGGCGGCGCGACTCGAAACCCGCACGATGCCGCTCGAGCCCGACATCGAGGCGGTCGTGCGGGCGACGGCCGGGGAGCTCTACCGCTGGCTCGGCGCGCCGGACCGGGCGATCCCACAGTTCGAGGCGGCGGCGACCGTGCTGGAGCCCGTCCCCGGGCTGGGCCGAGACCTGGCCGACGTGCTGTCGATGCTCGGGCAGTCGCGGCTCGACGCCGGGGATGCGCCCGGATCGGCCGCCGAGTTTGCGCGATCCGTGGAGCTGATGGAGCGGGCCGCCGTCGATCCGGGCGATGTGGATATTGCCCGGCTGTCACTCGTGCGGGCGCTGATCGCGGCGGGCCGGGTCGACGAGGCGGAGGTGCTGCTCGCCAGGATCGGCCTCCAGACTGACCCGTTCTACCAGGGGCGCGTTTCCGAGTTGCGCGAGGCGCTCCGGCTCCGGCGCGCGGAGTCCCTGCGCTAGGCGAGCGACCGACGGTCCTCCGTCGCCCCCGCGTGGACGCTCGGGGGATGTCCGGGTGCCGAGCGCCGTCCACTCAGGCCGCGTTGAACTCCGCAGCGGATGTCCAGCCGGCGCAAGTCCCGCCCTATGCCCCAATGAGACCGTCCCGCGACCGGCGGGCGGAAAGGAAAGACGCCGCCATGAAGTCCCCTGCGCTTCGCATGTGTCCCCGGCGCCCGACCGTGCCCCGGGTGCTCTTCGAGTCCCTGGAGGGGCGGCGCCTGCTGGCCACCGTCAACTGGGACGGCGGGGGTGACGGCGTCACGCTCACGCAGGCGGCGAACTGGGAGAGCGACGTCCTCCCCGGCGCGGCGGACGACGCCGTGATCAATGTCGCGGGCGCGCCCACGCTCACCCACAACGCGTCGCTGACGGTCCACAGCCTGACGTGCGCGGAGTCCCTGACCATGGGGATGAACGCCACGCTGACACTGGGCGCGGCGTCGTCGTTCTCGGGGACGCTCACGCTCGGCCTCTTCTCGACGCTCGGCGGCGCCGGCGATATCGCGATCACCGGCACTCTGACCTGGCCGCCGTCGACGATCTCGGGCACCGGGACGCTCACGATCGCCCCCGGGGCCGTGCTCAACCAGTCGGGAATGGGGGTCCTCGGCCGGCCCCTGACCAACGCCGGCACGGTGAACGTGGCGGGGAACATTAACCTCACCAACGCGGCGATCACCAACGACGGCGTGTTCAACCTCGCGCCGGGGTCCAGCGCGTCGGTGGTGGGCGGGGGCGGCGCCACGCCGTTCAACAACGCGGGCACGCTGAACAAGGACGGGGCCGCGCAGTTCAGCTTCCTGGGCAGCTCCTCTCCGGTGCCCCTGGTCAACACGGGGACGGTCAACGTGAACGCGGGCACGCTGCAGCTGGCGGTGACGGGCTCGTCGAACGCGGGCACGATCGACGTGGACTCCGGCGCGACGCTCAGCATCGAGAGCGCCGGGATGACGCACGGGGCGGGCTCGGTGATCTCCGGCGCCGGGGCGGTGCAGTTCAAGAGCCCGCAGACGATCGGCGGCGGCGCCACGTTCGCCGGATCGAACATGACGCTGGACTTCAACGGCTCGCTGGCCGGCGGGGCCGATGTGACCATCACCGGCACGCTGCACTGGACCGGCGGCACGATGTCCGGCGCCGGGAGCACGATCGTCGCGCTCGGGGGGACGCTCAACATCACCGGCGGCGTCACGCTCTCGCGCACCCTCATCGACGACGGGACGATCAACCACTCCGCCGGGTCCCTGGCCCTCAACGGCGGCACGCTCGTCACGCAGCCGCTGCGCAAGTACCACTTCTCCGGGACGGCGTCGATCGACGCGTCCGGCGGGACCAACCTGATCACCAACAGCGGGGTCTTCAACAAGCAGACGACCGGCACCAGCCTGATCGCCATCCGCTTTGACAACGCCGGAACGGTCAACGTGCTCTCGGGCACGCTCCGGCTGGACGGGGATGGGACGAACACCGGGAAGCGCAACATCGCGGCCGGGGCCACGCTCCACTACTTCGGCGATCACACGCACGGCGCGGGGTCGACGCTCGCGGGCGGGGGCACGACCATCTGGCAGGGAGGGACGCACACGATCAGCGGAGACTGGACCACGGCGGGCTACCTGACCTGGACCAACATCACCGTGGACGGACCCGGGACCCTGAGCACCACCGGGCCGATCTCGTGGGCGTCCGGGACGGTCGAGGGCGCCGGCGGACTGGAGGTCAAGCCCGGGGGGAAGATCACGATCACGACGGTGGGCGCCCACACGCTGGCACGCTCGATCGCCAACGACGGGACGCTCATCTGGAACAACGGAGACCTTGCCTTCGGCGGCGCGACGATCACGAACAACGCCGGGAGGATCTTCTATGTCCTCTCGGGCGCGACCGCCACGGTGATCGGCGGAGCGAACGCGGTCACCAACCAGGGGACGATCCGCAAGCAGCTGGGCACGGCCCTGTCCTTCGGCGACGTGCCCCTCGACTCGCCCGGCGCTATCGACATCCGCAACGGATCGATCACGATCCCGCCGGCGGCGCTGGCCCAGCTCTCGGGGACGACGCTGACGGGCGGGGACTGGAGCGTTCTGCCCACGGGCGACCTGTTCATCACCGGCGCCTCGATCGGCACGCTGGGAGCCGGCGCCTCCGTCACGCTCCTGGGCAACGCGGCGACGTTCGACGCCCTGGACGGGCTGGAGACCAACGACGGCGAACTGGTGATCGGCGGCGGCAGGCTGTTCACGATCTCCCCGGCGGGCGGCGTGTTCACGAACAACGGCGTGCTCGTGTGCCGCAAGGGCTCGGCGCTCCGGGTGGAGGGCGACTTCGTGCAGTCGAGCGCGGGCTCGTTGCGCATCCAGATCGCTTCGGCGGGCGGCGCCGGCGTGGGGCGTGTCCTGGCCAGCGGCTCGGCGATGATCTCCGGGGCCGTCGCGTTCGAGTTCGTCGCCGGCTTTACGCCCGGGGCGGGCGTGCCGTTCAACTTCGTGCTCGCCAACCTCCGGGCCGGAACGTTCGCGACCGCGACGATCCCGGCGTTCACCGGGCTCCTCGGAGGATTGGTCTACTACGCGTCCGGCGCACAGATCCGGTACACGCAAGGGTGAGGCGAGCGCGTGCAGCGCTTCCGAGGGGGCGGAACGCGGCGATGCGCCGGGCGTTCGACTCGGCGGGCGCCGGAGGCTCGTGTGGGCGGCCACGCATGGTGCGCGGGACGCCCACGACCCGCCGGGCTGCGTCGGGCCCGCTCGGCGATCAGTCGCGGCTCTGGAGCTTGGCGAGGAGGCGCAGGGTCTCGATGTAGAGCCAGACGAGGGTGACGAGCAGCCCGAAGGCGCCGTACCACTCCATGTAGCGGGGGGCCTTGCGTGCGACGCCGGCCTCGATGAACTGGAAGTCCATGACCAGGTTGAGGGACGCGAGGATCACGAGGAAGGCGCTGAAGGCGATGCCGCCCCAGCCGGAGCTCCAGCCGAGGGAGCGGTAGCCGGGGTTGATGAACATGCCGATGAGCCAGCCGGCGAGGTAGTAGATGACCACACCGGCGGTGGCGACCATGATGACCTTCATCGCCGTGCCGCCGATGCGGATGAGGCCGAGGCGGAAGCCGATGAGGGTGGCGGCGAGGATGCCGAGCGTGAGGAGGACGGCCTGGACGATCAGGTCGGGGCCGGCGATCTTGGTGTCGATCGCGGGCCAATAGCGGACGACCATGAGCGATATGGCGCCGGCGCAGAGCCCCTCGCCCGCGGCGAAGATGGGTGTGAGATAGGGGGCGGACCGCGGGTTGCGGAAGACGATGAACCCGCCGATGAAGCAGGCCAGGCAACTGCCCATGGCGACGGGGAAGAGCAGGGTTGGGTTCTGCCCGAGGAGGCCGTAGGCCGCGACGGCCGCGGCGGCGCAGATGCCGGTGAGGATGAGGGCGGCGTTGACGGTGCCGCCGACCGTCATGGTCTTCTCGGCGGGCTTGTGGAGGGCGTCCCAGGTCTGGGGCTTGACGAAGGCCTGCATGGCGGGGTTGGAGGTGCGCATGATCAGTGCTTCCATCGGCGACGACTGGCACTGCACATCAGCCCCGCAGCAAGGACGATGACTGCACTCGTTGCAGGCACGACCTGGAATGACGCGGGCATGGTGACGAACTCCCATGGGTCGGGCACATGGCCGATCGTGGGATCATTGAGCCACACGCTCGGTTGCGCCGTGCCTACGGGAACGAATTCCACTTCTCGCGGAGTGTAAGTACTCGGGTGCCAGTCCGCGCTCCAAAGGAGAAGGTCGGTTTGCGCAACAAACGATGGGTTATTGATGGGCCCTAGCTGGCCTACCGCTACCCCGCTCACCCCGCCGTTCGCGCTTGGGACACCGGAAAGCCCCAAGTTGAGCGGAGGCGACGAGGCGAGGCCGCTGAACACTCCGGTTTCCCCGTTGAGGACGTTGCCAAGATCGAAGGATGCCCCAGCAAAGCCCAACACCGTCGAAACCGCCCCACTGAAGTTGGAGATGGCCAGCGATCCAACAGGCGGAGAGAGATGGGCCCAGACCTCCATGGACTGGAATTGCCCAACCATCACCACTGGGTGTGTGAACCGGATCTCCAGGGTCACCTGCTCGACCGCTCGAGCACCTGCGCCGAGGGTCAAAACCAAACATATGCCTAACTCAAAGGGCTGGCCTGACATCGCCTGCACCCCTTTCTCCGCTTGCCCTTCTGACCCCGCCAACCGCCACCACTCAGTATACTGCGCTCTCGTCCCCCGAGCCGCCAGATTCGGCGGAGGAGACAGCCCCATGGCTCACGAGCCGCTACTGCCTTTCCGACGGTGGGCGGGCATCACTGCCGCCGCCCTCTGGGGGCTCGCCCCCCCTGCGATCGCCCAAGTGCAACTCCACTTCGAGAGCGTCGTCCGGACCACGGCCGACGCTTCTGGCCTGCCCCCAGTTTCTGTACCAGGTCCTATGAGAGCCGGTGGGTGAGGATA
>CAYWOF010000072.1:0-11670 GCA_964459825.1 uncultured Phycisphaeraceae bacterium
GTGAGATCAAGCGAATGTACGTTCGTCCGACCCATCGCGGGCGCGGCCTGGGTCGCCTGATCGCCGAGCGTCTCCTCAAAGCGGCCCGGACGAGGGGGTACCGGCGCGTGCTCCTGGACACGGACGCGACGTTCGTGGAGGCGGTGACGCTCTACCGCTCCCTGGGGTTCCGCCAGGTCGATCGCTACAACGATGATCCGGATCCCCGGACGGTGTACATGGGGCTGGAGCTGTCACCCTGAACCGGATCGCCCCCCGGGATTCCGGCGGCAAGTCGTTGTGCGACAGAGTTTTACATAACTGCCATTATAGGACGCGGCGGGGGGGTCGCGCAACATACGTGACAGCAGGTGCTTACGGCGCGGCCGGAATTGGCGCCGGATTCGCAAAAAACCCGGTTGTGCACAAGATTTTGGGCCTACGGGTCCTCGGGACGCCATCCGTGGGTCTCCCCGAGGTCCCGCCGGGTCGTTCCGGAGACGAGATCGACCACGAGTGGACGCCCCCGGGTGAGCGACGTCGGTGCGCGCATGAGCTGGTCCACCGGGATGAAGCGATCGAGCTTGGCCGCGCCGCCGGGCATGGTCACGATCGTGAACCGGTTGGAGGCCACGAGCCGGTTCATCTGGGCGCGCGTGACCCGCAGCATGCGGGCCGCCTGGCCCACGGGCACGAGACCGCCGGGATGCTGGCGCATCGTCTCGCGCCACCAGCTGAAGAGCTCCAGGCGGGCGGCCAGGGTCCGGGCGTAGTACCGCGACACCTTCGGAGGGGGGCGCGAGGGCATGGGGGACCCAATCTACCGGAAGGACCGCCGGTGATTCCAGTCCCGCGGCGTCGGAGGTTCCGACGGGGTGACCAGAGCGCGCTGGTTCCGGCTATCCTCCGCGCATGTGGCTCGAGCGCAGAAGCCTCCTCCAACCCGTGCCGGCCGAGTTCTGGCTCCAGTGGGATGCGAGCTGCTTCCGATGGTGCGTCACCGAGGGGCCCCATCCATCGATGCAGGTACACAGCCGCGGCCCGTATCGATCGCTGGAGCTGGCGCGCGAAGAACGCGACGGGCTCAACGCGGCCATCCAGCTGCGCCAGGCGCGCGGCGAGCACGTCAGCGCGTATCCCTGACCGGCCGCCAGGTCTGCCGATGGCATCCCATCGCCAGTCTCAGCGAGGTTGCCGGCGAGACTCGGTCACGCCGCGTCCAGCGCCGCGTTGTCGAAACTCGTTAGCGCGTCATCGTGCTGGAGCAGCACGGCGCGCCCGCTCGCGTACGTCGCGTCCGTGGCGCTGCCCACGGTGGACCCGTTGTGCCTGGCCTGGATGGTCGAGCCCGTGCAACGGATGCCGATGGTGTCGCCGGCGTTGATCGTCACGGCCACGCTGGCCAGCACGGTCGGGATGTCATCGTCGTAGCGCACGATGTCCAGGCCCGTCGCCGTGATCAAGACCGCGTAGCCCGACAACGTCACGGGGTCGAACGCCTCGTCGAGCGTGCAGCGCATGCCCACGCCCTGCTCGGCCGTGATCGCGGAGGGCTCCACGTCGATGCGCCCGACCGTGTACGTGCGGCCCGTGTAGGCGAGCACCGACCGGGGCCCGGGCGTGACGGCGCTGGCCTGGTAGGCGGCGCCGATCGATCCGTCGTCGGCGTTGCCCTCCCAGTCGAAGTCGCCGGTGGCCGAGAGCCCCGCGTCCAGCGGCCCCGCCGCCACGGGCGTCAGGTCGCCGGCGTCGGCGTCGGTGTAGTGGCTGGCCAGCGTCCCGCCGAAGACGCAGCCGTCGCCCCAGGCCGCCGCCTTGTCGATGGCGGCGCAGTCGGTGAACACGCCGGCGGAGAGGGAGGGCTCCCCGTCGGTGGTCCCCTCGGGGCTGAACTCGCGGAACGCGGAGCGGTCGGCGAAGACGTTGCGCACCTTGGTCCCGGCGTCGGGCGCCGAGTCGGCGTTCACGCCGGCGACGGAGGCGGTCAGGGCGATGGAGCACTTGCGGAACATGACCCCGACCACGGGCCCATCATCGGACCCGAGGTTGAGGTAGTCGCTCCCCCAGGTGCGCACGTGCTCGAACCAGATCCCCTTGAACCCCGGGTCGGGCCCGCCCGTGTCGGTGCTGCGGTACTGGAGGTACTTGCCCTCGTGGTACCAGGCGGGATCGCCCGACCGAGGCCCGCTGCGCCCGAGGTAGCGCCCATAGTTGACCGCGCCGTTGTTGTTCAGCGGTCCCTGGTCCCCGTCCCCGTGGGCGATGGAGTTGGCCCCGATGTAGATGCCGCCGTTGACGTCGTTCTCATCCGCGGGCGTGTACGGTCCGCCCGTGCCGTTGGCGTAGGTGGTGCCCAGGGTGACCGTGACGGCGGCATCGCCCACCACGGAGACGCCCAGGACCTTGTGCTGGTGGCCGCGTCGCTGAACCGGACGTTGTCGTCGCCGGCCCGGAAGGTGAGGGCCGCGAACTCCTCGCTCTCGAACGTGAGCTCGTTGGTCGCCGAGTTCCACGTGCCGGCGGCGACGTCGGCGAGCTGCACGGAGCGTCGATCCTGGGTGTAGCGCTCGGCGTACGGGATCTTGCCCTTGAGGACATCCTTGCCGATCGACTCGGCCTTGAGGCCCAGGACGCAGCACGGCGCCTCGTTGACCGCGGTCTGAACGTCGTGGACGTAGCGCTCGGAGACCACCAGCTGGCCGGCGGCGCCATCGCCGTAGACCTGGAAGACGTCGGCCTTGTCCCGCGCCGACTTCTCGCACCGGTGCTCGAGCACGTAGTAGGCACATCCACGGGCCAGGGGCTCGTTGGTCGTGTGGTTCCAGCCCGAGGCGTCCGTGTTGCCCTGGCCGTTGCCGCACGGGACGATCTTGTCCACGGCCCCGCCGGCGAACTCGACATCCTCGAACCGGAGCAGGCTGGTGCGCCAGCCGTAGGCGTTGCCCGTGGCGCCGGCGCGGTTGGTGAAGCGGACCGGGCCCGAGCCGCCGACGTCGGCGTGCCCCTTGATCGTGAGGGGCGCGAAGAACGTGTAGAGGTCATCGGCGGCGCTGGCCCACTCGGGCGTGGTGTAATCCCCGGCTCCCAGGTGGATCGTGCCCCCATCGGCGCACAGGTACTCGGGGTCCTCGCCCGCGGCGTCGTACTTGGCCTGCTGGATCGCCAGGGCGACGTCCAGGAGGTCCCCGAGCGTGGCCGGCCCGTAGCAGTTGGCGGGGTTGCCCAGGGCGGTCACGGCCTCGGCCTCGGTGTCGTAGAGGGCGTCGGTGCCCGTGGCCGTGCCATCGATGCGCACCGCCGCGTGCTTGCCCAGGACACGGCCGTCGGTGCCATCGTGGATGTAGAAGCGCCGGATTCCCGTGGTCTCCGCGGCGGGGTCGGTCTGGGTGTTGTGCACGGCGCCGGCCGCATCGGTGATGACGTACCAGAGCTCGGCCTTGCCCTCGATCGTGAAGTCGCCCGGCCCGAACGTGACGCCGTACATGCGCCCCTTGCGGGGCAGGCCCAGCGTGTTCGCCGGCCAGAGCCTGGTCTGGAGCGTGGGCGTCTTCTCGACGGTCTCCTGGGTGGTCCAGTCGGCCGCGCTGGTGACCCGGCAGAACGCGCTGATGGAGACGATGGGCTCGCCGCCGATGGTCTTGAGGTAGAACGTCGTGTTGGCGCTGATGGCCTGGCCGCCCCCGGGCCCGAACTCCTGGTTGGAGTGCCAGGCGCCGCACTTGGTGGGCGCCGTGTCGGCGCTGTTGGTGGCCGCGAGGCCCGTGGCCACCTCGCTCTCCTCGGCGCCGTTGACCAGCAGGGCCGCCGGCACGGTGACCTCGACATCGTCTCCGAGGTAGGCGTAGGCGCCGTGGATGAGCGTGAGCTCGGCCACGCCGGCGACCAGCTGCACCGAGGCGGACATCACGCCCAGGTCCCGCGCGTTGTCGCCGACGACCTCCAGGACGACGTTGTCGAGCAGGTCCGGGTCGATGTCGGGCGTGGCGGACCACTCCGAGCCGATCAGGACCACCGTGCGATCACCCGTGGCCTGGACCTCCGCGGAGTCCACGGCGCCGCTGAAGCCCGCCGAGGGATTGTCGGTGCCGTCGGCAAGGATGGCGAAGACGCCGGCGAGGCGGCCCGTGCCGGAGGATCGCGAGAACGACGGCGTAGCGTCCTGGCCGGTGGACCACCCCACCGCCAGCGTGTAGCCCTCGGTGCTCTGGACCTGGCCCAGCTTGTTCCAGCCGCCCTCGGGATCGACGTCGACGCTCCCGGAGTTGGTGAGGGCGAACCCGATCGTGACGTCTCCGGCCCCGAACCCCGCCAGTGCGCCCGTGACGGTGGACTGGCCCGAGGCGGTGCCGACGGCGTCCGTGTCGGGAAAGAGGGCCGCCAGGTCGCAGTCGGAGGGCCGCGCCACGGTCCATTGGGCGCGGGTCTGGGTGTTGCCGCCCCCGTAGTCGATGTCGATGGTGTCGGCCGACGGAGTCCCCGCGTCGGCGACGAACATCCACACCTTGCTCGTGGAGCTCGTCTCCCAGCCGACGCTCGTGACCAGCGTCCAGGTCATCCCCCCGCCCGTGACGGTGGGCTGGGGCGGCGTCCCGCTCGACGCGCTGCTGTTGACGACCAGGACGTCGCCCAGGCGGGGCGTGTAGCTCTGCGTGCTGTAGCTGGTCCCGTTGGTGTTCGAGTGGCCCGTGAACATGAGGGTGAGGGAGGCCATGCGTCAGACCTCCCCCGCCTCGGTGATGCTCACGACGCCGCCGGCCTCGGACCAGGTGCCGCGCCACGGCGTCCAGTTGTCCAGGACGCCGTTCGAGAACGGGTCGGAGAAGCTGGTCACTTGGGGGCGGGGATCGCTCAGGCTCCCACCCTGAGGATGCCGCGGATCGCTCATGCCGCCGAGGATGGCGCCGACGATTCCGGCGCCCGCGATGGCAGACGCGGCCCCGGGCGTGGACAGGGCCCCGGGCTTGGACGGCAGCGGCCGGGCCGTCTCCTGGCTCAGGCGTCGGAGGAACTCGCGGACCGCCGCCTCGGCGTAGGCGGGGTACCGGCTCATCGGCGCAGTGGCTTCCAGACGTCGTAGAGCATGGCCGTCAGCTCGACATCGATGCCGCACAGGAGCGTGCGGGCGCCGCCCAGGCCGGTGATCGAGCTCCCGCGGACGACCAGGGCGAAGTCCACCGTGTCGCCGGCGGTGGCGCGCCGGATCGTCGGGGCCGCCGAACGCACGAACGCGCCCTTGGCCGGAGTGGTGTCGGTGTACTTCCCCGTCGGGAAGGTGGTCCTGAAGGCGTAGCGTCGCTTGTCCCGCGGCCCGAGGGCCCCGTGGCCCGTCGCCTCCACCCCGGGCACGAACGCGTGCTGGCCCGTCCAGAGGCGATACGGCAGGCCCAGGTTGATGTCCACCACCACCGCCGCCCCGTAGCCCTTGGTGGTCCCCCAGGCGACGTAGGTGGCGGTGTCGCCGCTCCCATCGACGTCGCACGGGAGCAGCTCGAACTTGGCGGTCATCAGGGCCAGCTCGCCGACGTCCTCCCCGATGCGGTACTGGTCGAAGACGTACCAGGCGGAGGTCCCCGACGGGATCGACAGCGTGCTCGGATTGGGGACCGCGACGCTCGCCACGTAGCCCGGGAGCGTCTCGAACGAGGGCAGGTACTCGGCCAGCTCGGGGTTGGGCGCCGTGGCCTGGGGCGTCACGCGCGGGCGCGGCGGGAGTCCGCCCCGCTCGATGACGCGGGGCGAGCCGGGGGGACGGTGGACCTGGAGCGCTCGGTGGATCACTTGAGGAGGTTGGCGCGGAGGCGGAAGCCCTTCAGAACCAGCTGCCACGCGACATCGACGGGCGAGTCGTTGTAGACGGTGACCTTGCCGTTCGTGCCCGGCGCGAGCCAGCGCCGCGTGCCCAGGATGGCCGGGTGCACCACCGTGCCGGCGCACAGGCTTACGCGCTGGGCCGCTGAGAAGAAGTTGTAGCTGCCGTTCGAGATCTGCACGCGAAAGTGCGCGCGGCTCATGTACGCCTGGATGGCCGATCCCGTCTGCCCGTTGGAGAGCGGGTAGGCCGGCGTGCCGGCGATGACGTTGGTCGCGTACGCGCTGGGGTTCCACACCTCGAACGCGAGCTCCTGGACGCAGACCGCGAACTCGTTGGAGATCTGGAAGGTCTTCTCCACGTTGGCGGCCGCGCTGAGCGTGGCCGACGAGTCGATGATCTCGTCCCAGCCGTACTGACCGGGCGAGCCGATCTCGCCCACCGAGCGGACACCCAGCTCGCTCACGATGCCCTCAAGTCCATCCATCCGGCACCTCCGAAAGTGCCCCCCGGGGCCTCCGTGCCCCGGGGGGCCGCTGAATCACCCTCTCATCACCGGTTCGCGGCGCGGATGTACTTGCCCCAGACGCACGCCATGACCACCACGGCGTTCGTGACCGTGCGCGCGACCGGGAACCCGACCTTCACCTTCAGGACCTCCTGGGGCAACAGGTGCTGCCAGGGCTCGAAGGCGAACCGGTTGTCGCGGTGCGGGACGCCGAACGTGAACGGCGCCGCGCCGATGGCGCCGGCGGAGGCCGCCACGCCCTCGGTGCTCGGCATGTAGAAGCCCGACCCGGTCGGGAAGTTCTCCATCCCCCACCCGTACGCGAACTGGTACTGGCCGATGAAGCCCTCGATCAGGCAGTTCTGCCCGACGACGCGGTACTGCTCGGCGTTCGTGTAGGGCGTGGCGGACGCCGCGGCGATCATGTCGCCGTTGCTCACCGCCGCGCCGGCCACGTCCGTGTTGGGGTGGATGGCGAAGCCCAGATGCGTGATCCACAAGAACTGGTCCTTGGGGAGACCGCCCGCGCTGGGCCAGTTGGTGGTCGGCGACTGGGCCGCGACGGTCGAGAAGAACTCGAGCGTGGTGGCCGTGCCGGCGTACGCCTGGCGGTGGAAGAACATGGCGTCGGTCACGCTGACCTGGTTGCGGTTGATCGGTTGACCGCGTCCGATCGCCTCGAAGGCGTTCTGGAGCATCTCGGTGGAGCTCAGTCCCATGTCGAGTCCTTTCGTGCGCACGGGCCGTCAGTGGCCGCGGGCGAGGGGTGCGAGGTGCGAGATCAGCCGACGAGCACTTCCTGGCCCGACGGGGTGCGGACGGCGCCCGGGGTCACGGCGCCATTGAGCAGGTTCACGCCGTCGGGGTCCCCGAGAGCCCCGAGGCCCACGCGCTGGCGCACGAACGGGGCCAGGGCCCCGGCGATGCCGCCGAAGAGCACGGCGCGGCCCACGGCGCGACCCGCGAAGCGCCCGACCAGGCGGCCGGCGACGATGGACAGGCCGATCTTGGCGGCGACCAGGCCGCCGCCCGACTGGAGCTGCGCCGGGAGCGGGAGCTTGCGCAGGAGCAGGTCCGGGAGGACCAGCCCGCCGATCGCCCCCACCACCGCCATCGGCGTCTCGGCCGGGACGAACCCGCCGAGCATGGGGCGCGAGCCGCCCCGACGCCGCACGACCACGTTCCGCCGGCCGGACCGGCGCCGAGAGCTCTTCCGTGCCACCGTGACCTCCTGGGGCGCTGCGCGCCGCCGCTTGGGCCGCGAGCCGGCGCGCCGCCGCGCCCGGTTCGCCGCGATCATCCTCCGCGTGGCCGCCCGCTGGGCCGCCGTGCGCTGCTTCCGTGCCATCACTCACTCCTCCGGCTCGCGCCGAGTTTGCCCGCAACACCTGTGACGATCAGGCCGGCAATGCCCAGCCACACGATCGCCTGACTCCAGCCGGCGCCGCTCCCCGAAGACGTCACACCAGGGACGGCCGGGACGTTGAGCACCTGGCCCTGCTTCGCCGCCTCGATCAGCTCCACCTGGAGCCGGTCCAGTCTCGCCTGCTCGGCCGCAACGCGCGCATCGACCCGCAGCGCTTCCTTGATGACCCAGTAGGCCCCGACGATGATCGTCGCGTAGATGATGTCCACGAGTGCTGCACCGAGCGCCGCGATCAGCGGGAGGACGCCCAGCCCGGCTTCGGGTGGGGGTTGATCCGGCGGCAACCTGCCATCGCGCCGCGCCTTGGCGACGGCCTCCCGGAGATAGGCGATCACCTTGATCAGCCTGGCCTCATTGCTCGCCAGGAGCATCCGCACGGTGTGGTACACCGGGGGCAGCTCGATTCCCTCATTCTCCAGCGCCTTCCGCGTGGCCGCCAGCTTCTCGACTCGGCGATTGTGGGTGATCACCATCGCGGGCACGCCGCGGATCAGAGCCTTACGCTCCGACTCCGATGGGCCGAGCAGCCAGTCGAACAGGCCGCCCATCCCGGATGATCCCGCTTGTACACTGGCGGCAGTCACCGGAGACCTCCCCAATGCGAACGATCACGATCGGTCCCCGAGAACGGCCCGTAGTCCGGGGCGTCTACGGCCTCAGCCTGTTCGCCTTCGCCGCAGGCGGCCACCGGATGGGAATGCGAGCTGGTGCGGAGGCAACGGAGCAGCTGCACCTCCTGCTGATTGGCCTCGTTCTGTTGGCCATCGGCGCGGTCTGGACGGCATGCCGCTATGGTGCCGACCATCAGCGCCGCAAGCAGGATGACCCACCCAAGTCGCACGGGGCGTGACCTCACTTCTTGGGCTTGGCCTTGGCCGCCGGCGTCTTGCCCTGGACCTGGTCCCACACGGTCTCGGGGGTGCCCTGGACGAACAGCGTCGTGCCGCCCGCCAGGTGGACGCAGCTGCATCCCTCGGTGTGCGGGACGATCGCGGACACGTCGGCCGAACGCACGAACGTGTCGGCGCCCTCGGTGTTGGTGAGCTTGAGCATCAGCGTCTCCTGGACATGAGGAAGAACACGGCCGCCAGGCCCACGAGCCAGGCGGTGGACGATCCGGTCTGCGCCGCCGCCGCCGGCGGCGCCGGCGTCGGGGGAGACGGGTTGGGCGAGACAGGCGGGAGATTGGGTCCGAAGGCCCCCCCCACCGCCGTGCCGATCTGCTGGCCGATGACCGCGCCCGCCGGCCCGCCGATGGCACCGCCGGCGATCGGCGCGATGATCGGAATGACCGAGGACAGCAGGTTGCTCAGGCTGAAGCCCTGCAACCCCCCCTCCAGGCCCGACAGGCCGCCGCTCGCGTACGCGAGCACCGCGGCCTCGGCCTCGGGATCGCTGGTGAGGCGTCTCACAGGAGCCGGCCTCCGAACTCGCGGCTGTACACCTTGGCCGTGGCGGCCAGGAGCCGCTCGTTGTCGGCCGTCGGGGCGACGGCGTTCTCGTACCGCTGGCGCCAGAACTGGGCCAGCAGCCGGAACTGGCGCAGCTCCCGGTTGAAGCGGAGCGCCTGCACGCCGCTGACGCGCCCGGCGCGGAGGGGCAGCGCCCCCAGCCCGCCCACCAGCTGCGGCTCCTCCAGCAGGTTCCCCAGACCGCTCAGGCCCTCCACGTCAAGCTCCATCGCCGACTCCCTTGCCGCTCATGCGGCCCTGAAGCTGTCCGACATCGCGCACGATCGTCGTGAGCGCATCCGTCTGACGCTGCTGTCCGGCCCGCAGCTCCGCGACGTCGCGCTGGAGCTGCTTGACCTCCGCCGCCATCGCGTAGAACGTCCCGATGCCCACCACGGCCGGGACCAGGGCCACCGCGAGCAGCTTGCCCCAGTCGGCGCGCACGAGCCGCACGGCCTGGACCGTCGTGGTCACGGCCGCCCCTCCGCCTGGAGCTCGCGGATGGCCACGAGCAGGTTGCGAGCCCACGCCCCCGGCGCCGTGGGCGGCATCTGGCGCAGCCACTCGGCGATGGCGGTCTGGATCGACGCCGGGCACTGGGCCAGGCGGATCGCCAGTACGCGCCAGTTGTGCCGGATGACGTACGCGACGCGCTGCGCCTGCAAACGGAAGAGGCCCGGCTCATCGAAGACGCCCAGCCAGCGCTTCACGGGGTGCGCGGGCCTGGCCACGCGGAGGAACCGGCGGAACCAGCCCTGCTGGTCGCGCGTCAGCTCCGCGGCGTCGAACCGCCAGGAGTCCTGGGACGTCGCCCAGCGGAGCAGGGCCTCGGGGTCGCGCGTGTTGAGGGCGCTCACTTGCCACCCCCGCTCGCCCTGGGCCGGGCCGCGATGACGCGGTCCTTGCGCCGGTTGTCGATCAGGGCGCCCGCGGCCAGGCCGGCCGTGCCGAGCTGGAGGGCGGTGGTCACCAGGGCGGTCGTGTCGATCGGTCGGCCCGTAACGGCCGACAGCGCCACGCCGCCGATGGCCCGGACCAGCTGGGCCTTGAACTCGTCCTTGCGGGCCAGCTCGGCCCGGCCCGAGTCGATCTGGGCGTTGAGCGCCTCCACCCGCGCGTTGCGCACCTCGATCGAGGCGGAGAGCTCCGCCTCGGCGGTCGCCAGCGCGGCATCCTGGGCGGCGACCTCGGCCAGGGCGTCGATCACCTCGCGCTCGAACACGGCGCGGGTGACCGGCTCGCGGCTCAGAACGCCGGGCGTGGTGGACTGGCAGGCCGTCAGAGTGATGGCGGCCACGATCGCGCCCACGATCCCGATGACCGTGTAGCGGTTGTGGTCGAGCGCCTTGAGCAGGCGGTGCCAGACGTCGCGCGTGCCATCCATGGCGCGAGGATCAAACTGGCGTCAGTTGTCTCGGGCAAGGGCACCTGCGCCGCCCCTCAGGTCAACGACGCGGTAGCACCCGGCGCGGCGCCGGTCGGGCCGGGCCCGCTCGACGATCCCCGCGGCCTGGAGCTCGCGGAGGGCGGAGTAGACGACGCGCTCGGAGTAGCCCGACAGGTCCGCGATCTCGCGGACGCTCAGCCGCTCCCAGTGGTCCACCCCGCAGCGGAAGAGGACCACGGTCAGGACCAGGCGATCCCGCGCCTTCATCGCGGTGATGCGCGGGTGCAGGAGGACATCGATCACTCGTTCCACCGCCCGCGATTGAACAGCGCCACGGCGCCGCACGTGGTGCAGGACGCCGGCAACACCTCCGACGAGCCTCTGTTGGTCCCGTCCTCCCAGCTGAAACGGATCACGTACTCCCCGAACGCGAAGCCGGCCGGGAACGCCGTGTGGCAATGGGGGCAGCGTCGACCCCGCCCGCCTTGTCCATGCTCTCAGCATACTTCACCTCGCCTTGCGCCTCAGCTTCTCTTCCACGGGTACCAGCTCAATCCCGATGTAGACGGTTCTGGTCTTGGGGTTGCCCCGTCCCTTCCGGCGCTCGGCGTACCAGTACGGACCGTGCGCCGGCCAGCGCTTGCAGACGCGGCAGTACCTCTTGCCGCATCGGACTAGCAGCGCTCGATACGTCCAGCCATCCCGGAACGGGGCGCGGACATCCGCGACGCGAGTCGTGTGCCGGCTGTGTCCAAGGTGCTGTCCCATGTCTCCTCTGCGCTAGGTCTTATGCTACCAAGCTTGGTAGCATAAGACCGGCTCACCTCACGATCCAGACCATCCTCCGATCGGCCTTGACCTCGGTGCCCGGCGGGTAGCCCTCCTGGGGGTCGAGCGGCGTGATCTCGGCCCCCACCACGAGCCCGAAGTACACGTGGCCGTACCGGCCCTTGGGCCCCTCTACTCCCACCGCGATCAGCGCGGGCGTGTGCCCCGAGGCGCGGATCACGGCGCCGCCGAGCATGGCCAGGTCGTCGCAGTCGGCGCCGACCTTGCCCCTGCCCTGCTCCAGGGCCGCCAGGAGGCGGTTGGGATGGCGGAGACGCTCGC
>CAYWOF010000073.1:0-9342 GCA_964459825.1 uncultured Phycisphaeraceae bacterium
GACAAGGTGACAGGGTGAGGGGGGACCCTCCACGCCTGAGGCCTGGGTGCAGGCACGGTTGTTCACCATGTCACCGTGTCACCACGTCACTTGTCACCCGGTCGTCATGTCCCTGGCGCCGCCGGGCACGGGTCACGACCCCGCTCCCCGCGCCGCCGC
Source organism: uncultured Phycisphaeraceae bacterium (assembly GCA_964459825.1). Classification (GTDB taxonomy): domain Bacteria; phylum Planctomycetota; class Phycisphaerae; order Phycisphaerales; family UBA1924; genus CAYWOF01. The sequence continues at coordinate 160 of CAYWOF010000073.1, forward strand.
CGGCGCCGCGTCGGCCCAGGCGGCCAGTTGCATGCCGATCTCGACGATGATCCAGAGGAGGAAGTGGGCGCCGAGGACGTAGGCGAGGGACGTGCGCCAGAGGCGGAAAGCGCCGGCGACGGCCAGCGCATAGACGGCCGCGGCTATGACGGTCTCCTCCAGCTTGCCCACCTGCTGGATCACGACGATCTGGGTGTGGAAGACGGCCTGGAAGGCGGCGACGGCCACGAGCATGCGGGCCGCGGCCAGCTCGAATCGCTTCATCTGGTGGTCGGTGAGGAGCGAGGCGATGTAGAGGGCGACGACGCCGGTGCCGGTGTGGAGTAGGGTGGTGTAGAGCGTGAGGGCGATCCGGGCGACGGGGCTGCGCTCGGCGTTGATCCCGGTCAGGACCAGGGCACCCACCACCAGGACCGCGCCGCCGATGGCCCAGGTGCGGGCATCGCCCAGCGCCGGCTTGATGAACTCGGGGAGCTCGGGCGCGAGCTTGACGGGTTCATCTCCCGCGGCGCCGGGCTTCTTGCCGGTGATGACGGCCTCCACCTCCGGGTCCTTGTCGAAGTCGGCATCCTCCTCGAAGTCCTGGAGGAGGGGCGCCGCCTCGAGCTTGGCCTTGGCGGCCGGCGCGGCGGGCTGGGGCGCGGGCGGGGTCGGAGCGGGCTGGGCCGGCTCGGGCTCGAGCTCGTAGGGCTTGTCCTGTTCCTCGGCCATGGTTCGCTCGCCCGCCCCAGTGCCGACCACGGATGAACACGAGAGCGCAGCATACGCTGGCCCCCGGGAGGATAGCTCCATGGGATTCGATCCGGACGCGGCGGCCAGGCCGGGGTCGGGGGTGTTCGGCCTGCCGCACACGCGGGCCGAGGCGGGGATCGTGCTGATCCCGGTGCCCTTCGACGCGACGACCTCGTACGGCAACGGCACGGCGCGCGGACCGAAGGCGATCCGGGCTGCCTCGGCCCAGGTGGACCTCTACGACCGGCGGTTTGGGCGGATCTACGAGCGCGGGATCTTCATGGAGGATCCGGACCCGCGCCTGGCGGACCTGTCGGCGCGGGCGCGGCGCGTGGCAGCGCCCCTGATCGAGAAGGGGGGCGCCGAGGCGGGGGATGCGAAGGCCGTGGGCGAGGTGGATGCGGCCTGCGAGGCGATGAACGCCATCGTCCACGAGCGGACGGCCCGGGTGCTGGCGGAGGGCAAGACGCCCGGGCTGGTCGGCGGGGACCACTCGACGCCGCTGGGGGCCATCGGGGCGTGCGTCGAGAAGCACGGGCCGATCGGCATCCTGCACATCGATGCGCACATGGACCTGCGCGAGGCGTTCGAGGGGTTCCGGTACTCGCACGCCTCGATCATGCGCAACGTGCTGGAGCGGCACGCGCCGCCCCGGGGCGTGACCCGGCTGGTGCAGGTGGGGATCCGCGACTTTGGCGAGTCGGAGATGGACTACGCGATCGAGCAGGGGTCGCGGGTGGTGGTCCACTACGACGAGGTGTGGGCGGAGGAGCTCATGTCCGCGGCCGGGACCGGGTTCCGGGCTCTGGGCGCGCGGGCGGTGGCGGCGCTGCCCGAGCGCGTGTACGTCTCGTTCGACATCGATGCGCTGGACCCGTCGCTCTGCCCGCACACGGGGACGCCGGTGCCGGGGGGCCTGTCGTTCCACCAGGCGGCGATGGTGCTGGGGGCGCTCAGGGACTCGGGCAGGCGGGTCGTGGGGTTCGATCTGGTCGAGGTCTGTCCGGGCGGGGGGAGCGAGGGCGATGAGTGGGATGCGAACGTGGGGGCGCGGGTGCTGTACAAGCTGTGCGGGCTGGCATAGATAAGCGCCCGGGGATCGGACGGGGCGCGCGGCGAGGCGGCGCGAGCGGGCCGAGCGGAACGGTCAGAAGTTCCACACCACGGACAGGGCCAGCGTCGGCTCATCCCAGCCGACGTTGAAGATGTACCCGGTCAGGTCCACCGGGCCCCATGAGTACCCGAGGAGCAGGCCGCGCTGCACATCGAGATCGGTGTCGTAGGCGCGAGTCCGCTGCGCGACGACGCCCAGGCGCCAGCCCTCGGCGGGCGCGACCGTCAGCTCCGACCAGGTGTAGAAGTAGTCGTCGTCGGAGTCCTCCAGGTCGAGGACGTACTCGCCCTCGCTGTAGAACTCCAGGCGCTCCCAGGCGAGCGTGAGCTCGTAGCCCGGCGCCACGCCGTCCGTGTCCCCGGTGATTCCCCCCACCATCGGCGTGAGGTCGAGCGTGACCTCCTCGCCGAAGCTGAGGTTGAACCCGACCCACGCGGAGACCGTGTCGAGGTCCTCGTAGTTGTACCTCGCCTCGAGGTGCAGGCGATCGTGATCCGCCATGAAGGTCATGGCCAGGTAGTCGCGCTCGTCGGGGATCGAGTAGGCGAACGCCGCGAGGGAGCGCTCCCACGCCGGCTCGGGCGCGAGCGTCGGCTCGGCATCGGGGGTCGCGGGCGGCTCGGTCCGGCCAGGGGCGTGCCCGCTGGCCGCGCAGGCCAGGCCGGCGGTGAGGATGGCGATCCGGCTCCCCACGGTCAACCTCCCAGGGCGATCGTGATCCCGACGAGCACGACGCCGATGAGCACCATCCCCAGGCCCGTGCGCCACGCGCGGGCGCCCGAGTACCGGCCCAGGGCGTAGCCCACGGTGAAGAGCAGCGCGATCGCGATGCCGTTCGAGATCCGGAGCGCGGTCCGGGCGTCGCTCACGAAGAGGAACGGGATCACCACGGGGAACGTGGAGAGGAAGACCCACGCGAACACCGCGAGGGCTCCCAGCCAGTCGTCCCGCCCCAGGGGAACGCGCCGGGGCGGTTCGGGCATGGCGATGAGGCCCAGCCGGATCTTCTCCAGTCCCTCCGTCCCCGCGGCCTCGGCGGCCATGGGCGGAAGGGCGCCGGCGATGATGCGGCGCCCCTGCGCGGGGTCCGGGGCGGCGCGCAGGGCCTTGAGGCCGCGGAGCATCCGGGCACGCTCGCTGGTGCTGCTCAGGAGGTACATGACGCCGTCGATCAGGCCCCACGCCAGGTTGCACCCGAGCGCGCCGATCAGCATGTCGCGCACGTCGTCCCGACCGGTGTCGGCGGCGCTGAGCGAGCCGGTGAACGTCAGCACCATGATGAGACCGAACAGGACCTCCATGGTCCGCTCGATCGGATCGAGCAGACGCTTGCGCTCTCTGGCCTTGTCGATGGTCACGAGGGAGCCCTCCCGCCGTCAGACCGACCCGGGCATGAAGAGGAACATGAGCGCGATGATCGCGTAGAGCACGATGAGCTGGACGCCCTTGAACCAGTCGGAGCGGCCATCGCCGCAGACCATCGCGCCGACGATGACGCCGATGAGCAGCGCCCCGAGTTCCGCCCGGCCGAAGGAGAGCTCGAGCGGCCGGGGCCCGATGAAGGCGCTGGCGAACACCAGGACGGGCGCGACGAACAGGGCGATCTGGATGCTGCTTCCCATGGCGATGCCGACGGTCAGGTCGATCCGGTTCTTGCGCGCCATCACGACCGCCGAGCCGCTCTCGGCCGCGCCGCCGACGATGGCGAGGAAGACGATCCCGATGAAGGTGGGCGACATGCCCAGGGCGTGGCCGGTGCCCTCCGCCGCGCCCACGAGGATCTCGCTCATCCAGGCCGCGAGGACCGAGGCCCCCACCAGGCCGCCCAGGGCCCGCCCGACGCTCCAGGGTCTTCCGTGCTCGGGCCGGTCGCCCGTCTCGACGCTCTCGAAGGACTTCGGGTGGGTCTTGAGCGAGTACAGGAGATAGAGCGCGTAGGCCAGGAGCAGCACCCCGGCGATCCCGGCGTTCAGGAGCTTCTCGGCGCGGACCGTCGACTCGGGCGCGAAGAAACGGTTGAACCCGCTGGGCACGGCCAGGCTCGCGGCGGCGAGCATCATCATCGTGTCGTAGGAGCGTGTGGCGCCGGGGTTGAACCGCTGCTCGTGGTGCTTGAGCCCTCCGAGCAGGAACGAGACGCCCAGCGCCAGGAGGAGGTTCGCCAGGATCGCGCCGATGAGCGACGCCCGGACCATGTCGACGTACCCGGCGCGGAGCGCGACGAGGGCGATGATCAGCTCCGGCGCGTTTCCGAATGTGGCGTTGAGCAGCCCCCCGATCGCGTCGCCCGTGCGCCGGGCGATCTGCTCCGTGGAGATCACGATCAGGCGGGCGATCGGGATGATCGCCAGGGCCGCCGAGAAGAAGACAACCGGGGAGGCCGACCCGGCGCGATCCAGCGCCACCGTGACCGGGATGAACGCGAAGAGCCAGTTGACGGACGGCTTCAGGGGCACCCTCATCCCGACACTCCCTCTTCTCGATCGGAGTGGGTTTCGGTGACGATCCGGCGGTCCCGCGTGAGGCGCCGCCCTCTCCGGAGCACCGTCCGGACAGCCCCGGCCGATCCTAGCCGTCTTCGCGGCCACGCCCTGTGCCCGACGTCAGGCGGCGCCCGGAGCGATGAGACCCAGGATGGCTTCGCGGGCCGTCACGGTGGCCTCGATCGCCGCGTCCATGATCCTCGGTCCTCCGAACACAAGGACACCGATGAGGGCCATGAGGGAGAGGGCGCGCGCGCCATCGGACTGCCAGGCTCGGGCGAACGAGGGCACGAAGCTGCCGACGATGCGCGAGCCATCCAGCGGCGGAACGGGCACGAGGTTGAGCAGCAGGAGCGCGATGTTGATCGCCGCCCCCATGAAGAAGAACCCCTCGAAGTTCCTGAGCACTGCGTCATCGATCCGGAGCGCGGGCGCCCACAGCCCTCCGGCAGCGGCGAGCCAGACCGCCAGCAGGGGCAGGCAGATCGCGGCCAGACCGAGGTTCATGGCCGGGCCCGCCGCGGCGACGGCCGCATCGGCGTGGCGTCCCTTGAGGCGCGTGGGATCGACGGGCATGGCGCCCCACGCGAACCCGCAGAGGGCGAAGATGAGCAGGCTCGTGGGGCCCATGTGCACGATGGGGTTCCACGTCATGTGTCCGGATTCGGCGGGCGTGGGGTCGCCACGCCGGAGGGCGGCCCACCCGTGTCCCAGCTCGTGGAGCGTGATCGAGGCGATCACCCAGAAGACCCACGAGACCGCGCCGGCGGGGCTGTGCTCCCAGGCTTGGGCGAACCACCAGTTGGGCATGCGGGCCTCCGGGCGCCGAGAGAATACCGCGACGCGCCGGGGGACGCGCACGGGGATGCGGTGTGCCCGCCGGGCCGGCTCCGGGGCCCATCAGGCCGGTGGTCGCCCTGGCTCTGGGCCTCACCGGGACTGGGAGTCCATCGATCTCGGATCAGGCCGCCTTGGCGGGCACGGCGCGCGAGGCCTTCAGGGCCGTCTGCACGATCTCGTCGAACAGGGCCGGCTCCTCGATGGCGAGTTGGCTGAGCATCTTGCGGTTGAGCAAGATGCCCGCGTTCTTCAGGCCGTTCACGAACAGGCTGTAGCGGGTGCCGCGCATGCGGCAGGCGGCGGTGATGCGCGTGATCCACAGGGAGCGCAGGTCGCGCTTGCGGTTGCGCCGATCGCGGTAGGCATAGCACCCGGCGCGGTAGAGCGTCTGGCGCGCCTGCTTCATGTGGCGGTGCTTGGTGCCGTAGTAGCCACGGGCGGCGCGGAGGATGCGCTTGCGCTTCTGGGCTCGGGCGGCGCCTTTGCGGACGCGGGGCATGGGCGGGTCTCCGGCGGGTCGTGGGTCGGTGAGCGGCGAGGGGGGGATCAGGCGGGCTTGGCGGCGGCGGCCTTGCGCTCGGCGGGCGAGGGGCTGCGCCGCAGGGCCGTGCGGGGCTGCGTGCGCCCGCGCAGGCGCCGGAACAGGAGCTTCTCCAGACGCTTGGCGTCCGGGTTGGCCATGTACGGATCCTTGCGGAGCTGGCGGAGCTTCTTGCCCCCCTTGCCGGAGCGCAGGTGCTTGTGGCGGGCGGAGCGATGGCGGACCATGCCGGTCTTGGAGATCCGGATCCGCTTCATCAACCCCTTGTGCTGCTTGTTCTTGGGCATGGAAAGGTGGCTCCGACGGCTCCCTCGGACGGGCCAGAAGGGTAGACCGGCTGGTGTGGACTGACCAGTGCGGCGCCCCATGGGCCCCAAGGCGAAGGTCGCGGCGGGACCGACGGACTTCCGCAGGGGCGGAGATTACGGCCCCAGGAAGGCGTCCGAGGCGTCGGCGGGGGTCTCGGTGCCGGAGAGGGGCGGCAGGCCGCGGGCCGTGCGGATCAGGTCGATGCGGCGCTCGACGGGACGGGGGAGCCAGATGTTGTCGCCGGTATCCAGGATGGGGCTGCGGAGCCAGCGGACGGAGCCATCGGTGAGGAGCACGTGCTGCCCGGCCCCGGCGTGGTTGGGGGCGTTGGCCAGCGGGCTGACGGCCTGACCCCGCACGGCCGCGAGGATGACGGGAGAACGATCGGCCAGCACGACGGCGCCGGGGTTGTTCCAGGCCGGGCGCTGCGGCCCGAACATGATCTGGTAGCTGTAGCTGATCTCGTCCAGGGAGCGCCAGTCACGGGAATCGGGGGAGGCGTCGGCGGTCACGGCGTTGGGATTGCCGGGGCAGGCCAGCGCGGCGAGCGGCACGTACCCGGCGCGATGGAGCTGGAAGAGATTGGCGGAGTTGGAGTGGGCCGGATCGCGCCCGGTGTTCCACCAGGGACGGCCGTCGAGCGAGGCGGCGGCCATGGGGAGCGAGTCGCGATGGGCGCCGGCGTAGGACGCGAGGGCCGCGGCGGTGCTGCCCAGGTTGGCCAGGCACGTGGCGCGCCGGCTCTGGTCGCGGATGGTCGTGAGCACGGGCCACACGACCGAGGCGCCGATGAGAAAGAGCGCGGCGATGGAGCCGATGTCGGCCAGGCGCAGGCCCGAGGGCCGGAAGCGACGGACGATCGATCGCGAGGCCTCCTCGACCTCGATGTGCGCCTGGACGCGGGCCAGCGCGCGATCGATGAGCGCGGGATCGGGCTGGGACGAGGGTGCACACACGAGGGCGGCCATGGCGTCGAATCGCTGGGCGCGGGCGCGCGGCGCCCCGGGACCGCAGCACGCGGGCGAACGCGACCTCCACGAGCGCCGGGTTGGCGGGCGCGACGGGAGTGTCGAGCGGCGCGAGTGCCCTCGCGATCCGATCCAGGCGCGCCGGGTCGGCCCCGTCCGCCCCCTGGGCGCGATCGGCGTCGAAACCCGCCGCCACGAGCGCATCGAGCGCCGCCTGGTCCGCGGCGCACAGCGTGTCCGTTTCGGGTGGGGGGATCGTTGGCATGGGCGAGGATGGGTCCATGGCGCCATCGTCCGGGGTTCAGGTTCGACGCCGCGGCGCGTTCATCGCCTTCCACTGGCGGGCGAAGGCGGCGACGGCCGAGTGCAGGCGGGACTTGACGGTGCCCAGCGGGATGTGCAGCTCGTCGGCGATCTGGGCGTAGCTGAGGCGGTTGAAGTAGGCGAGCAGGAGAATCTCGCGGAGGGGAACGGACAGGTTGTCGATGGCGCGCTGCACGAGTTGGTCCCGCTCCCGGGCATCCAGCGCCGCGTCCGGCGGCGGAAACTCCAGTTCCATCAGGTCCACGAACGTCTGGGTTCCCTCCCCGTCCCGGCTGACCGGAGCGGAGAGGTCCACCTCCTGGCGGCGCACCCTCTTACGAAGCAGGTCCCGCCCCTTGTTCGCGGCGATCGTGAAAAGCCAGGGTTTAAAGCGCCGCGACACGTCGAACGAGTCCGCGGATATATGGACCTGGAGGAACGCCTCCTGGAAGACGTCCTCGGCGGCCTGACGGTCCCCCATGAGACGTACCAGGAAGCGCATCAGCTCCTCGTGGTGGCGCTCCATAAGAGTCCGCAGGGCCGAGGCTTCGCCCCGCCGGTAGGATTCCAGGAGCTGTTCGTCGGTGGTCGGTCGCACGGGTTACCCGCCGGGAGCAGGCGTCAGATCGATGTTCGGGTGCAGAGCGGCGGCGTTCGGGGATGGGCGTACCGGGGACAATACGGCCTCCGGATCGGGATGATCGCCCCCGGGCCCCGCGGACTTCGGCGCGGGCTCATGACAGGATGCGCCCGATGGCGCGGGCCAGATGAACGCCCCGTGAGGCCGGGAATCGCGCCAGGCCTTCGGCCCGGAGGGCGGGGGCCGATTCCCGGACGTATCGATCGAGCGCTTCACGCGAGGGAAACCGGTACCGAATCTCGACGCGGATGGGCGTGGCCGGGTCGTCAACCCGGACGATGATCGCCTCCGAGGCACCCGCCCGGATCACCGCGGCCACGTGGCCGTTCCGGAGCCAATCGAGGTATTCCTGCGCGGTGGATTCGTCGGGAAGGGTTGCGACGACGGTGTACGCGACGGGGGGCATCCGGTCAGGGTAGGGTTCGGCAATACGATGGGGGGGTGGGTCGTTTGGCGGGAGGATGGTCGTCTTGGCGGAAGCACCAGGGCCGGGACCGGGCGAGACAGGGGAGGTCGCGGACCTTCTCGCCGCGGCGGCGCGGGGTGAGGAGGCGGCCTGGCGGGAGGTCGTGGAGCGATACGGACGTCGGGTGTACGCGCTGGCCAAGAGCCGGTGCCGTCGGGCCGATGTGGCGGAGGAGGTCACCCAGTCGGTGTTCGTGACGGTGGCGGAGAAGCTGGGTCGGGGTGGGTACGTGGAGCGGGGCCGGTTCGAGTCGTGGCTCTTCCGCGTCACGATGAACCGGGTACGGGACGAGATGCGCCGGCAGAAGCGCCAGGCGGCGCCAGAGCCGACGGAGGGGGTCGAGGGCCCCGCGGAGGTGCGCGAGCCCTCGCCGTGGAGCGGAGCGCTGGCGAGCCTGCGCAGCGCGTTGGAAGGGTTGGGGGATGCGGATCGCGAGGTGATCGAGCTCAGGCATCACGCGGGGATGAGCTTCAAGGCCATGGCGGAGTTGCTGGGGGAGCCGATCGGGACGCTGCTGGCTCGGCACCACCGAGCCCTGAGGAAGATCAAGGACCTGATGCGCCTCGAGGCGGAGGGCGGGGGAGCGGGGGGCGAGGGACGACCGAGCGTGGAGACGACGCGATGACGACGAACAATGGCTGGGAGCCGATCTCGCCGGAGCTTGCGGCGATCTCGAGCGCGCTGGACGAGCTGGCGACGCGGGAACGCCTGAGCGCGCCCGCGAGCCTGGAGTCGCGGCTGCTGCTGGCGAGCCGGCCGGCCCTGCGCGCCAGGCCAATGCCGGCCG
>CAYWOF010000073.1:9352-11613 GCA_964459825.1 uncultured Phycisphaeraceae bacterium
CGATGAGGTTGCCGTCGTAGCAGCCCAGGTAGAGCGTGCCGTCCGCCCCCAGGGCCGGACTGGAGTCGTAGGCCTCCGTCCCCCGGAGCGCCCACCGGATCTCCTGGGCGGGCGCCGTGGCGGGCCCGATCGGGTTGTGGCGCGCATGGCTGGGCCGGCCGATGCGCCTGGCCGCCGCGTTCGTGGTGCTGGTGGGCGGAGCGGTGATGCTGGCGCAGTTCAGCAGCATCGGCGGGCATCGGGGCGGCCCGGCCGGCATGCTGGATGTGGTGGCGATCCACGACGAGCTGGGCGACTGGGACACGGCGCTGGTGGGCGAGCGGATCGACTGGCTGCGCCAGGAGATCGACCTGCTGGATGCGGACATGGTGGGTGGCGGATCGAGCTGGTCGGATGAGGCGATACAGGCCGGGGGTGCGGTGTGATGGGCAAGTCCGGACCGTGGATGGCGCTCGTGATGGTGCTGGGATTCGGGCTGGCCCCGGGGTTGGGGCAGCCGCCACCCGAGGTGGCGCCACCGGCCGCGGGTCCCCCGACGCCGGGTGACCGGCCCGCGGACGTGGAGGCGGCGCGCCGGGCGATGCGAGACCGGCTGGCCGGCCGCCTGGCGGAGGCCCAGCGCACGATCGAGCGGCTGCAACTGGCGATCAAGCGCCTGGATGAGGGCGCCACGGCCGAGCAGGTCGCGTCCGAGACGGGGGAGCGGCTGGGCCGCCCGGGTGGTCGGGAGGGCCCGACTGGACGAGACGGCGGCGAGGGCCCCGGCGCCGGGGGGCCGCGCCGTCCAGGGCCGGACGAGGCGCGAGCGGCGGCGCCGGCCGAGCCCGTCACCCTCGAGCGGTTCCTGAAGTTTCTCGATGAACACCGTCCGGAGCTGGGCGTGATGGTCCGCGAGTCGGCCCAGCGGGACGAGCGCTTCGCGAAGCGGTTCGTCGAGCGCAACCCGATGGTGCGCCTCCTGCTGGAGGAGCGCTCCCCGGAGATGCGTGAGCTCCGCCTGGCGGAGCTGGACAACGGCCTTCGCACGTTCGGGGCGATGCGCGAGCTGGGCGAGGCGATGAAGGCCGACCCGGCGGACGCGGCCCGCGTCGAGAAGGCCAAGGCGGGGCTGGCGGAGCGGTTCGCGGCCGAGTTCGACATACGGCGGCAAATGCACGAGCACGAGCTGGCGTCGCTCAAGGCGGAAGTGACGCGCCTTCAGGGCGAGCTCGATGAGCAGGCGAGCCGACGGGACTCCATGATCGCGGAGCGCCTCGAACGCACCATCCGGTTCATCCGCGAGGGCCCGCGTCGGGGTCGGGGCGAGCCGGGTCGCGCCGAGCCCGGTCGTGCCGGCGGAGACGGGCGCGGCGGATGACGAGCCCTTCGCCCGGGGCGAGCGCCGGGCACCGGCGCGGGCTCACGACACGATCGAGCCGGGTGGGATATCGGAAGCTGGAGTGAGGACCACGACCCGGCGCTGAGCGGCGCCGGGGGCCGGCGGCTCGCTGGCGGCCAGGAGCATCCCGCGGGACTCCTCGCCGCGGATCACGCGGGGCGCCAGGTTCGCGACGATGATGACGCTGCGGCCGACCATCTCCTCGGCGGTGTAGTTGGCGCGGATGCCGGCGCAGATCTGGCGGGGCGTGCCCGAGCCGTCGTCGACCTGGAGCCGGAGAAGACGGTCGGCGCCCGGGTGGTTCTCGGCCTTGACGACCCGGGCGACGCGCAGGTCGATGCGCGCGAAGTCCTCGAAGGTGATCTGCGGCTTGGGCTCGGGCCGGGCATCGGCGCCGGGGACGGCGGGCGTTGGCGACTGGGACATGGACGGGAGTGTAGGGGCGCCGCACGGGCTTCCCGCGGCCCGGCCGATCAGGGCGCGGCCAGCCAACGCCCATCGCGCCAGTAACGGGCGGCGCCGTCGATCCCCAGCGTGGGGGCGAGCTGGTCGGGATCGGGGTCGCGCAGCGGGGCGCCGTGGTCGACGGCGACCTGAGCGGCCCAGGACCGCTGGATGCCGTTGAGGAGGGTGGCCTCGAAGCGCAACTGGGCGATGAGCTCCGCCTCCGAGAGGGTAGGCCCGGGGTTGCCGTGGCAGACCGGGCAGAGGCGGATCTCGGCGCCGTCGGGCCCGGCCCTGGAGACGAAGCGGGCGTTCTTGCACTCCGGGCAGGGCCAGGCCTGCATGTACTTCTCGAGGCGGAACACGGCCCCCGACTCGCCGCCGGTGCCGAGCGCGCGCTCGAAGCGCTGGAGGAGCGCGCCGGCGGCGGGGTCCTTGA
>CAYWOF010000074.1:0-11610 GCA_964459825.1 uncultured Phycisphaeraceae bacterium
GAAGCAGATGTAGTCGTTGACGCTCAGCGCGCTCGAGCCGTCGCAGTCGGGGTAGCAGGCCGCGATGCAGTTCGTGGCGTAGGCGTACGCGGCCCCGGACCCCGGGATTCCCAGCGGTTCACACTCCAGGTCGCCCACGATCAGCGTGCCGCCGTCGAGCGCGAGAGACCGCCCGAAGGCATTCGGCGGGGCGGGATCGAACCCGATGATCCCTGCACGCTCGGTCCACGTCGTGCCGGAACGCGTGTACAGGTAGGCCGCGCCGGTCTTGCCGGACGCCGTCCTAAAGTCGGGATTGCCGACCGCCGCCACGTCGCCTTCAATCGCGACGGCGAACCCGAACCCGGCCGAATTGGGAAAAGTCGGCGGCGGTTGCGTCAGGCGCGCCTCCTGCGTCCAGGCCCCACCGGATCGCTTGAAGATGAACGCCCCGCCGTAAGAGGTGCTGCCGACGATCGCCGTGTCGCCGTCGAGGTCCGCCGACTCGCCGAAGCCCTGCACAGGGGGATTCGGTGTCAGCGTTCCCTGGAGCATCCACACCCCGCCGGAACGTACGAACACGTACGCCCTCGATCGCTCCCGCTCACCGATGAGCAGCGTCTGACCCGAGATGGCCACCGAGTATCCGAACCAGCTGTACGCCTGCGGCACCGGCGCGGTCAACTTCGCTGTCTGCGGCCACGCGCCCCCCGTGCGCGTGAACACATAAGCGGCGCCGGACTGCTCGAGCCCGGCGGTGTCCGCGTAGCGGGCCCCGACCACGGCGGTGTCGCCCTCCATGGCGGTCCAGTTCCCGAAGCCGTCGCCGGGATGGCCGTCCGCGGCCATGAGGGTCGCGCTGTGGCTCCAGTTCACGCCGCCGCGCTCGAACGCATAGGCCGCGCCGGGTGCCGCGTTATCCCACCCGTTCTGGAGGCCGCACACGATCGTGGGTCCCGAGATCGCCGGCCTCCCGAAATAGATCCCGTGTACCAGGGGCTCCGGGGAGAGGAGTTTGGCCTGGAACGTCCACTGGCCGAGGCTGCGCACAAACACGTACGCCGACCCCCATGTGCCCGGGCCCAACGCATGGCCGACTGCGGTGTCGCCGTCGATCGCCACGCGCGAACCCAGGTTGTCCCATTGCTGCGCATCGGGCGCGAGCAGCCGCTTCTCCAACTGCGGCGTGCACACGGTCTGCGCCGCCGAGGGTGCCGCGAGCGCGAGCGTCACCCCCAACCAGGTTCGGAACAACCGCATCGGCATGTGTGGCCTCCTGCTCGGTCCGGAGTGGAACCGTGATCCCGGCGTCATCACCGCCTCCAGTTCGGGTAGGACCCCTTGCCGGACGTAGTCACCGAGCCCGTGGCCAGATGGACGCGGCCGATCCTGTTCGTGCTCGTGTTGACGAAGGCCAGGTGCGCATCGTCCGGAGACCACGACGGGCTGGCGCCCGCGCGGAGAAGCTGGGGCGTGGCGCCGGGGGTGAGGGCGAGCCCGTAGATATGTGTGGAATCTCCTTCGAGCCGGGCGTCGAACACGATCGCGTCCTGGGTGCGGGCCCAATCGATGGTGTACACGTACATGTCCTGCGGCCCGAACACGGTGGTCACCAGCCCGCTGGCGCGCTCGATCACGCGGATGGATCGAGGTCCCCCGCCGTACTCGTAGAACGCAATGCGGGACCCGTCGGGGCTCCACGCCGGCGCCTGCGCCGCCCGCCCCGGGGGCGGCACAAAGAGCACGGCCTGCGCTCCGCCGGTCGCCGGGATGATCCGAAGAGTGCCCGAGTTCACCTCGGCGAACGCGATCTCATCGCCCAGCGGCGACCACGCCGGGCAGATGTGGTGCGCCCCTACACCCGGATCCAGAACGAGCTCGATGCGGTTGATCCCCTGCGGCGTGCCGCCGACGACGCGCACGTCGATCCGCGAGATCGAGCCATTATGGTCCCTGAACGCGACGCTCCCGCCATCCGGCGACCACGAGGGGCCGGACACTCCGGCCTGCAGCGTGTAGGGAGCGGTGTAGATCGTCGTCGCGTTGCTGCCGTCGGCGTTCATGACCCGCAGCGTGGTACCCCAGAGGAACGCGATGGCGGGGTCGGCTGGCGGCCCACCACCCCCTCCGCCCGGCGGAGGCCGGCCTTGACTGGCAGCCGCCGCGATGCCGATCGCCGCGGCGACGGGCACGGCCGCAACTCCCCGCTTCGTTCCCCTGGCATGGTGCAGCATCGGTCAGCCCTTCGATTTCAAGCGGATCAACGACGAAAGTCGAGCCTCGACGCGCGGTACGCCCGCCGCGCGCCACCTCCCGTGAGTAGGCGCGCACGGACTCCATGTGACGCGCCACGGCCCCCCGCCGTCCCATCGGCGCGTGCTGCCTCCGGGCGCGGTTCGGTAGACTGGCGGCGCCCGTCACGCGCCGTGGATTCCGCGGCCCGGCCCGGGCGCCTCCGGAGACCGCATGGAGCCCAGTTCGACGCACGCCTCGCTCCTCTCCCGGGTCCGGGACCCGGCCGATGACGCCGCGTGGCGAGAGTTCGCCGATCGCTACGGCGACCTGATCCTCCGGTACTTCCGCAGCCGCGGGCTCCAGCACACCGACGCGGAGGACCTGCGCCAGGGCGTGCTGATGGCGCTCGCGCGGGCGATGCGGGAGGGGGGCTTCCGGTACTCGCCCGACAAGGGGCGGTTCCGGGACTATCTCGGCACGACCGCCCGGCACGCGGCGGGGCGGTTCCTGGCGCGTCACACACGGCGTCCGGGCGTGCTATCCATGGACGAGATGGCCCAGGCCCCGGCGGACGGGGACGACGGGCCCGATGCGCTGTGGGAGCGGGAGTGGGTGGATCACCACTACCGGAGCGCCATGGAGACGATCCGCGGGATGTTCGATGCCCGATCGATCGACGCGTTCGAGCGGCTGGCGGCGGGGATGCCCGGCGAGGCGGTCGCGCGCGAGGTGGGGATGACCCACGACGCCGTGCGCGCCGCGAAGCACCGGATCGTGGCGCGCCTGCGCGAAGTCATCGCCTGGCAGGTCCAAGAAGAGGACCACCCCGATGGTTGATGATCCGTCCATGCCCGTGCCGCCGCTGAGCGATGCGGACCGATCGTCGCTGGGGCTGCTCCTGGACGACGACGCGGTGGTCGGGCGGGTCGGCCGGGCGATGCGGCCGCTCGAGCTGGGTCGCATCGGAAGGTACGACTTGCTGGGTGTCGTGGGCCAGGGGGGGCAGGGGGTCGTCTACCGGGCCCGCGAGTCGGACACGCGCCGGCCCGTGGCCCTGAAGCGCATGATCGCCGGGCCGTTCGCGTCCGAGGCCGTGCGGTCGCGCTTCCGACGCGAGACCGAGATCGACCTCGCCCTGCGGCACCCGCACATCGTGACGGTCTACGCCGTCGAGGAGGTCGATGGGCAGCCCATGCTGGCGATGGAATGGGTGGATGGCACGCCGCTGGACCGCTGGGCTTCCGCGGACCCGCGCCCGGGCGTCGCCGATGTCCTGCGCGCGTTCCTGAAGGTGTGCGACGGCGTGCGGCACGCGCACCAGCGCGGCGTGATCCACCGCGACCTGAAGCCATCGAACATCCTGGTCGATTCCGCCGGTGAGCCGCGGGTGCTCGACTTCGGCCTGGCGAAGCTGATGGACTCGGGCGTTGACCCGCGCTCGCGGCTCACGCACACCGGCGGTTTCCTCGGCACGCTCGCGTACGCCGCGCCCGAGCAGATCCGGGGCGATGAGGATGGTGTGGATGTGCGGACGGATGTGTACGCCCTCGGGTGCGTGCTGCACCAGTGTCTGACCGGGCGTGCCCCGTTCGGCTCCAGCGCTGCCGGCGGCAACGTCGAGGCCCTGAGCCACGCCATCTGCCACGACGATCCCCCGCGCCCCTCGTCGCTCCGCCCGGGCCTGGACCGCGATCTCGACGCGATCGTCGCCCGAGCGATGGCGAAGGAGAAGACGCAGCGGTACCAGTCCGTAGACGCGTTCGCGGCGGACATGCGCCGCTTCCTCGTGGGCGAGGCGATCGAGGCCCGACACGCCGACGCCGCGTATCGCGTGCGTAAGTTCGCCCGCCGGCACCGGGCGGGGGTGATCGCGGCCGGGCTGGTCGCGCTGAGCCTGGTCGGCGGCGTCGTGACCACCGGCCTCGCGCTTCTGCGGGCCCGCGCCGAGGGGGCGCGGGCCCGCGAGGAGGCCGACCGCGCCGGGCTGGTCGTCGACCTGCTCCAGCAGATGCTCACCACCGCCGACCCGCACGGGCACAAGGGGCGCGGGTACACCGTGGGCCAGCTCCTGGACGACTTCGACGCCGGGCTCGCGGACCGTCTGGCCGGCAAGCCGCTCGTCGAGGCCGAGGTGCGGGTCACGATGGGATGGATCTACCAGAACCTGGGCGAGCTCGACAAGGCCGAGCGGCACTCGAGGGCCGCGCTGGACATCGTCGAGCGCGACCTGCCCGGGAACGATCCGCGCCGGATCGAGGTGGTCCAGCAGTGGGTGCGGATCCTGCACGACCGGGGCCGCTATGACGAGGCCGAGGCCCTGCTGACCCCCGCCGTCGCCGAGCTGCGCCGGCAGGGCGACCCCGCGCAGCGCGAACTGGTGGTGGCGATCGCCAACCTGGCGGACCTAGTCTCGCACCGGGACGAGCACGGGGATGCCGAGGCCCTCGCCCGCGAGGCGGTGACCCTGAGCGGGGCACGGCTCGGCCCGGATCATACGGACTCCGCCCTGGCGCGTTTCATGCTGGCGATGGTGCTCGAGAGGAAGGGCGCGCTCACCGAGGCCGAGTCGCTGATCCGGGAGATGCTCGGCGCGCACCGCGAGCGGGGAGGCCCGCGCCACGCGCTCGTGGGCAAGGACCTCCTCGGCCTCGCGCGCCTCCGTCGCAAGCAGGGCGATGTCGCGGGCGCCGAGCCCCTGCTCCGCGAGTCGCTCGCGATCCTGCGGGCGTCGGTGGGCGATGATCATCCGGACTTGCCCGAGTGCACGAGCGCGCTGGCCGAGCTGCTCGCCGACACCGATCGGCTCGACGAGGCGGAGCGTCTCCACCGCGAGGCCTTGGACTTGCGTCGCCGGGCCCGCGGCGGGGACCACCCCGACGTGAGCGAGAGCCTGAGCGGCCTGGCGACGGTGCTCCAGCACCAGGGCGAGATCGACGCCGCCGAGCCGCTCTTCCGCGAGGCGCTGGAGATGGACCGCCGGCTCTTCGGGGACGAGCACCCCCGGGTCGCGACGAGCCTGGACAACCTGGGCATCCTCCTGCAGCTGAAGGGGGACCTGGCCGGCGCCGAATCGCTCCACCGCGAGGCGCTGGCGGTCTTCCGCAAGGTGCTCGGCGATGAGCACCTGGATGTGGCCATCGCCCTGAACAACCTGGCCCACGTGCGGTTCCAGCGCGGCGATCCGGCCGAGGCCGAGACCTGCCTGCGCGAATGCCTGGCCATCCGCCGCAAGCTGCTCCGCGACGACGATCCCGTGCTGGCGCAAACCCCCTACATCCTGGCGACCGTGCTCACGTCTGAGCACCGGCACGCCGAGGCGATCCCGTACCTGCGCGAGAGCCTGGACGCGTACCGGCGTGCGGATCCCGGCGACGCCCCCGGCCAGGCGCTCGTGCTCCACCACCTGGCCGATGCGCTCCGCGCCGTCGGCGAGTTCGACGAGGCCCGGACGCTGGGCGCTCAGGCCCTGGCGCAGTACGACGCGCACCCGGAGTGGGGCCCCGGCGAGCGCGCCCACGCCCTGGGCGTGCTCGCCCAGACGCTCCGCGACGCCGGGCGGATGGACGAAGCACTCGGCGTGCTGGAGGAGGAAGTCGAACACCAGCGGGCCGCGGCGCCCGGCTCGCGGGCGCTGGCGGCCGCCCTGGCCCAGCTCGGCCGCGAGCGGCTCGCACTGGGCCGCTTCGCACAGGCCGAGCCCGCGCTCCGCGAGTGCCTCGAGATCCGCGCCGCGGTCATTCCCGACGGCGACCCGGAAGCGTGGCTCCGCTTCAACACGATGAGCATGCTCGGCGAGTCGCTGTCGCGCCAGGCCGCGCCGATGCTCGCGTCCGATCCGGACCGCGCCCGTTCGCTCCTCGCCGAGGCCGAGCCCCTCCTGCTCGGGGGCTACGAAGGCATGAAGGACGACCCGCGGGCCAGCCGGGAACGCGTGCGCCAGGGGATCGAGCGCCTCGTGCTGCTCTACGAGACGTGGGCCCGGCCCGACGAGGCGGCCCGCTACCGGGCGCTGCTCGCGCCGGCGCCCGCGGGCCCACAGCCCTGATCCCGCCTCGTCGCCACCTCACGGACACCCGAGCGCGAACCTCGTCTGGAAGCAGATGTAGTCGTTGACGTTTCGGATGCCGTTGCCGTCGCAGTCGGCGTACGGATCGCCGAGCGCGAACTTGGTCTGGAAGCAGATGTAGTCGTTCACGTTGAGGGCCCCCGATTGGTCACAGTCGGGGTAGCACGTGACGACGCACTCGGCCTCCGACCAGCTTCCCACGCGGGGCACCGGCAGCGCGCCCGAGCCCGTGAACTCTCCGCCCGCCACGAGGCGCGGCGTCGGCGAGCCCACCCTCGTGGAGGCCACGCCGTGGACCCAGCCATCCAAGCCCTGGGCCAGCCCGCGCCACGCGGTGCCATCCCACGCCGCGACGCGGCTGGCGGGTGCGCCCCCCGCGGTGCCGAACTTGCCCCCGACGTACAGGAGCGGGCGGTTCTGGTCCTGCGAGGGCGCGAGGCTCGTGCCCCAGTCGTTGAGCCCGGCGCCCAGCGCCGACCAGGCCACGCCGTCCCACCGGGCCACGAACCGCGCCGTCACGCCCCCGGCGTTCTCGAAGGGGCCCGTGGCGTAGAGCCCGGGCCGGCGCAGGCCCGGCCCATCATCGTCGAACACCGTCAGGCCCGAGACCGTCGTGTTCATCCCGCCCCCGACGCTCGACCAGGCCGATCCATCCCACCGGGCGATGCCGACGCGCGGCGTGCCTCCGGCCGTGGTGAAGCCCCCGCCCACGAAGAGCCGCTCCCCGGCGCCCTCGTCGTAGACGGCCAGGGACGTGACGAACGCGTTGACGCCGGCGCTCGCGCCGCTCCCGAGCTTGGTCCACCCGCTTCCATCCCATCGGGCGATGTTGTTGGCGTTGTTGAAGCCGCTCCCGTCGTCGAAGGTCCCCCCGGCGTACAGCGCCCGGGTTCCCGCCGGGCCGTAGGCGGCCAGCGCGCGCAGGCCCCCCACCACCCCGTAGCTCGGCGCGACGCCGACCGGCTGCCATGCCGAACCGTCCCAGCGGGCGATGCCGGACGCCACGGTCGCTCCGGACTGGGTGAAGTCGCCTCCGATGTAGAGCTCCGGACCCCCGCCGGTGTCGAAGGGCGCGAGGCAGTACACCTCGCCGTTGACGCCCGGTCCCAGGGGCGCCCACTGCTGGCCATCCCAGCGGGCGATGCGGCTGGCCGGGACGCCGCCGATCTGTCCGAACAGCCCGCCGGCGTAGAGGGCCGCGGCGCCCGGGCCGGGGCCATCGGCGTCGAAGTCGAGCAGCGCGCGCAGGCGGGAGTCGGCGCCCCCGCCCACCGCCGCCCACTCCAGGCCGCACTGGGTCTCGTAGGCGCCGGGGTCCACCGTCGCGGCGCCGTTCCGGTCGCCGTCGGCGATGCGCCCCCGGAGGCCGACGTCGAGGGTCGCGCCCGGCGGGACGGCGGCGTTGCTCCCGGTGTCGAGCGCCGGCGACCCGGCGGAGAGGCGCACGTCGCGCCCCACGACGCCGAAGCTGGCGATCCCCTGCTGGTAGGCGGGCGCGCCCGAGGGATCGACCAGCTGGGGGTCCGCCGACGTGTTGCCCTGCCCCGGGTACCCGCCCTCGATGCACGAGTAGGCCACGGTGAACGCGCCCGACCCGCCGAGCTGGTCGGGAACCCCCGCCCCGAACTCGCCGCGCCGGTTGTTCCAGACCAGGCTGTTGGAGAGCGTGACGCTGGAGGTCACGTCCGCGTGGATGGCCCCGCCCGCGCCGGTGCGGGCCCATCCGCCGAAGAACGTGCAGTTGATGAAGACCGGCGAGCTCTGGGCCTCGACGGCGACGGCGCCGCCGTTGACGTGCGCGTAGTTGCCGTTGAAGAGGCAGTTGACGAAGCGCGGCTGGCCCGCCCCGGCGAGATTGACCACGCCGGCCTCGACGTTGCGGTTGTCCATGAAGACGCAGCGCTCGAAGACGGGGCTGCCCGCGGAGAAGACGGCCGAGCCGCGGGTGCCATCGTTGCGGATGAACGTGCAGTCGCGGACGGTGATGCCTCGCCCGTTGGGGTTGTGGATGCCGCCGCCGACGTTGGCCGGCGTCGTCGCCCAGCCGTGGCGGATGACGAGACCGTCCAGGACCGCGCCCTCGGCCATCCCGACCGCGACGATGTGGATGGTGTCGTCGGTGCGATTGGCCTGGTTGTCGGGCGTGTTGTTGCCCAGCAGGTCGCCATCGAGGATGGACGGGTGGATGGCGGGGCGCCGGGCGTCGCGCGTGGCCTCGTGCCCGGCGAAGCCGCCGTAGAGCCCCACGCCCGTGACCAGGTCGAAGGAGAACACGCGGCTCTGGGTCCCGCGATCGGGCTTGTAGATCCCCTCCGCGATCCAGACCTCGGCCACCGTGGGGTGCGCGCGAGCGTAGTCGAGCGCCGCCTGGAGATCCTGGTACGCGGTCGCCCACGACAGGCCATCGCCGCCGGACGGCGCGCCGGCCCGGACGTGGAGCACGCGCACCTCGCAGGCGTTCACCGTCAGCAGCGCCGCGCCGATGTTGACCGAGCCGCAGGCGCTCGACACCTGGCACCGGTAGCTGCCCGCCATCCCGGGGGCGGCGCCGAGGATCTGCAGCGTCGGGCTGTTGATCCCCCCGTAGGCCGGGCCCGAGATGTTGACGCCGTTGCGTTGCCACTGGTACGCCGTGGCGTTGAGGGCGGCGACCGAGAAGCTCGTGGCCCCCCCGACGCAAACGGACTGGGCCGAGGGGTGCTGGGTGATGGCGGGCGCGGCGCTGACCGTCAGGAGCGCCGGCAAGCTCAGGATCGGTCCGCACCCGCTGCTGACGAGGCAGTCGAACGTGCCCGCCTGGGCCGCCGTGGCCGCGCCGATGGCGAGGGCGGGTGTCGTGACGCCCGAGTACGGGGGGTTGTTGGCCAGGTTCGTGCCGTTGCGCCGCCACTGGTAGCCCGTCGCGTTGGTGGCCGCGACCGTGAACCCCGCCGGCTGGCCCGAGCAGACCGTGAGGGGCTCGGGCTGCTGCGTGATGGTCGCGGGGCTGCCGAGCGTCAGCGCGCCGGCGCCCGAGAGGGTGGAGGCGCAGGCGTTGGAGACGATGCAGTCGTAGCTGCCCAGCTCGCCGGAGGTGACCGCGCTGATCGAGAGCATCGGCGTGGTCACGCCCGAGAACGGCGGGCTGTTGGTGAGGTTCACCCCGTTGCGCCGCCACAGGTAGCCCGTGGCGTTGGTCGCCTGCACCGAGAAGCCCGCGGGCCCGCCCGGGCACACGGCCAGCGGCTGCGGGTGGGCCGTGATGCTCGGCGCCGCCAGGATCGAGAGCGCGGCCCCGGCGCTCGGTGTCGAGGCGCACGTGTTGGACACGACGCAGTCGAAGGTGCCGGTCTCGTTGATCGTCACGGCGCCGATGCTCAGCGTGGGCGTGGTAACCCCGGAGTACGGCCCGGTGTTCGAGAGGTTCCCGCCGTTGCGGCGCCACTGGAAGCCCGTGGCGCCGGCGGCCTGCACCTCGAACTGGGCCGGCTGGCCGGAGCACACGGACTGAGGCTGGGGCTGCTGGGTGATGGACGGGGCGGACTGGACCGTCAGCGCCGCCCCGTTGCTGATGGTGGTCCCGCAGCTGTTCGTGACGGCACAGTCGAACGTCCCGGCCTGGGCGGCCGTGGCGGCGCTGATGCTGAGCGTGGGCGTGGCCACGCCCGAGTACGGAGCGATGTTGGTGAGATTCACGCCGTTGCGCCGCCACTGGTAGTCGATGGCCCCGGTCGCGCCGACGGTGAACATGGCCGGTTGCCCGTTGCAGACCGACGCGGGCTGCGGCTGGATCGTGACGATCGGGGTCGGGCACGCCGGGCCGTCCACGCCGATCGTGAAGGTGCCGGTGTTGGACTCGCCGATGTTGCCGCGCACCAGAAAGTAGAACGCCTCTCCCGGGCTCACCGAACGTCCGAAGACGCCGTTCCCGGGCCCCGTGTCGGAGTGGATCAACGTGGTGCCGTTGGCCCCGAAGACGAACAGGTCCGTGTCGAACCCTGTGCCGAAGCCCTCGGTCACCACCGTGAGCGTGCCCGCCAGGTTTGGGGTGACGTAGCGGTAGTACGCCCCCTCGGTCGAGGTGGCGATCGCGCCGTTGCCCGAGAAGTTACCGCCCGGGTCCAGCGCGAGGTTCGTGATCGGCGGGGCCGGGAGGGCGAAGTCCACCTGCGTCAGGGGGAAGCCCGCCCCCGTGTCGATGTAGAGCCGATGCTCGCCGGGCTGGAGCTGGGTCTGCAGGTTCAGGACCGCGCCGCAGCAGGCGTTGCCCACCTCCTGGCCGGCCCGGCACAACGCCAGCGAGAGCGTGGGGCCCTGCGCCCCGATCGTCGCGCTCCCGCTCGAACCCCATGTGAAGAGGAGGTACGGATCGGCCTGGGTGACCAGCGCCTGCGCGCGCCCCGTCGCGTCGAACACGGTGTGCGGCAGCCATTGCGTGCCGACGTTGCACTGCCCGTGCGCGCCCGAACCGGCCAGGACGCAAGCGAGCAGGGCGCTCATCGCGCTCCGCCGACGGAGAGTCGCCATGTGAACCTCCTTCTCTCCAGGCCGCGCCGGGCGCGCCGGCCTCCGCGCGGCGCCAGCCTCGCGCTCCCGCGCCCCACGCCGTATGGTCGCAGAGCCGGCGGGGGGTGTCAAGGCCAAACCGGCCCGGCGCCCCAGGCCCCTCACGGCCCCCCCAATGCGAGCCGATCGCGCGGGGCGTGCCCCTCATGCGGGACGACCATCGTTCTCGTGACGTGCGATGCCCCTACCCGGACCCCGGGCGAGCTGGCGTCGGCTCGCCGGGGCGCGCTGGAGCGCCTCGTGCTGCTCTACGAGACGTGGGCCCGGCCCGACGAGGCGGCGTGCTGGCCGGGGCCGGCCTCGGCGCGCCGCGCCTGGCCCGATGGCGCGCGCTCCGCACGGTCTACGCCGTCACGGACCGGCGTGCCATCGTCCTGCGTGTCCAACGCGACGGCGGGCGCGACGAGCACGACTACCGGCCCGACGAGGTCTCGCTGACCCGCCGGCGCGATCGCGCCGACGATGCCGGCGACATCCTGTTCGAGAACACGCTGCGCCAGCGCCCGGGCAACCGCTCCGGCTCGACGACGCACGGGTTCCACGCCGTGGCCCGGGCGCGCGAGATCGACCGCCTCCTCCGCCGGACCTTCGCCGGCCGATGAGGCGATCGATCCTTCGTTCGCGTGCCACGGGCTTCGGCGTCTTCGCCGATGCCCGCGGTGGGGCGCCCGAACCTACTTCGCCGTGTACTTGCCGCGCGAGACCTTGCGGAACTTCGCCCGGTTCTTGATCAGCGTCTGGTTGACGATGGTGCGGAAGTTGGCCGAGCTGGTGCGGTAGCCGGC
>CAYWOF010000075.1:0-11563 GCA_964459825.1 uncultured Phycisphaeraceae bacterium
GGCATCGCCAGCCCCGGCAAGGCCGTCGTCGGCATGATCGGCGGCCGGGCCGAGTCCGCGCGCGAGTGGTTCAAGCCGCCGTTGCCCGGCGCCACGGGCGTCGGCATCGTCTCCCGATCCGGCGGCATGTCGTCGAGCACGGCGTACTACTGCGGCCAGGCGGGAGTCCGCATCAGCTCCATCGTCCACATCGGCGGCGACGCGGTCCTCGGGCTTCGCCTCCCCGACGTCGCGCTCCTGCTCGAGGAGGACCCCGCCACCGACGCCATCGTCGTCTTCGGTGAGATCGGGGGCTCCCAGGAGGAGGAGCTTGCCGAGCTCATCACGGCCCGACGCGTCGCCAAGCCCGTGGTCGCCTACATCGGCGGCAAGGCGGCCACCTCGGGCACGCGTTTCAGCCACGCGGGGGCCATCATCGAGGGCAACCGCGGAACCCACGCCGGCAAGGTGGCCGCCCTGCGCGCCGCCGGCGCGACCGTCGTCGACTCGTTCGGGGACCTGCCGCAGGCGGTGGTGGGGGTCCTGCGGGCGAGGGAATCGAGGTCCCTCATGAGCGAGGCCGAACGGAAGGCCGTGTGGACGACCGCCATCACGAGGATCGAGCCCAACCGGGTCGCCGTGCGCGGGCACGACATCGCCGCCCTCATGGGCCGCGTCAGCTTCGGCGCGGCGGTCCACCTCATCCTGACGGGCAGGCTCCCCGACGAACGCACGGGCCGCCTCATGGATGCCATCCTCGTCAGCAGCATCGACCACGGCGCGACGCCGCCCTCGTGCCTGGCCGCCCGAACCGTCGCCAGCACGGGCGCGAGCCTCTCGGCCGCCGTGGCCGCGGGCATCATGTCCATCAACCGCCACCACGGCGGTGCCATCGAGGACTGCGCTCGCTACCTCGCCTCGCTGCTGGCCCGCGCGCGCGAGTCGGGCAGGCCTATCGACGCGATCGCGACCGACGAGGTCGCCCGGATCAAGTCCTCCGGCGACCGCATCAGCGGCTTCGGCCATCGCGTCCACACCAGGGACCCCCGCACGGCCCGACTGTTCGAGCTCGCCGCGGACGCGGGGCTCGCCGGCGCCCCCGCGACCCACATCGGGGCGGCCCGTGCCGTCGAGGCGGCGTTCGCCGCCGTCGGCAAGCCTCTGCCCATCAACGTGGACGGCGCCATCGGCGCCATCCTCGCCGACCTCGGGCTCGACCCGCGGGTCTTCAACGGCATCTTCATGATCGCCCGCACGCCCGGCCTCGTCGCCCACGTCGTCGAGGAGCAGACCCGCGAGCGTCCGATGCGCAGAATCGACCCCGTCCATCACGCGTACGACGGGCCAATGCCTCGGTAGGAGCGGTGCGATGACCCCAGGTCCGGCCGCCGGGGCGAGGATGGCTGACGCCGGGCTCGCGCCGCGAATCGAGACCCCGCGCCTCGTCCTGCGTCCCTTCGAACCCGCGGATGCCGCGGTGATTCAACCCCTCCTCGACGATTCCGAGGTTGCGGCAAACCTGCTCCGCACGCCCTTCCCCTACACGCGGCAAGACGCCGAGGACTGGGTCGTCCTCTCGCGCCGCAGGATCGAGTCCGGCGAGGGGCTCCCTCTCGCCGTCGAACGCCGGGAGGCGTCGGGTGTGATCGGCTGCGTCGGCCTTGACCTGGCCCCGGCCCACCGGCGCGCCGAGCTGGGCTATTGGATCGGACGTCCCTACTGGGGTCGCGGCTACGCGACCGAGGCGGGGCTCGCGCTGGTCGCGCACGGCTTCGAGGCCCTGAACCTCAACCGCATCCACGCGGGCTACTACCACTGGAACCCCGCGTCGCGCCGCGTGCTCGAGAAGCTCGGCATGCACCCCGAGGGGGTGCAGCGCGCCCACGTCATCCGCCTCGGGCGGACCGCCGACCTGCACCTGATGGGGATGACCGTGGACCAATGGCGGTGCCGGAGCCGAGCCCCGAGTGCCAGCCCGCTCTAGCCCAGCGGACCAGGTCGGCTCGCCCTGTGCGCTCGCTCCTCCGCGTCCATCGCCAGCCAGCCGATCACCGACATGCGGTCCCTCGGGCGCCGACCTCGAAATGCACCCGCTCAGGATGCGGGCATCGGGCCGTCGCTCCCCGTCGGCGGATCGACCCGAAGCCCGATCCAGGACGTGTGAGATCCGATCCTCGCGGGCGGCCGGCGAGCGGCGTCACAGCGGCCGCCGGTGACAGAATCCGGCCGCCAGTCCCGCCGTCGCCGACGCCGCGGAGGGCACATGCGCGGCGGCGTACATCCAGAAGCTCCGCAACTGCTCCTGGACCTGGAGGCCCACGGCCTCGTACCGGGATTGCACCTCGGCCCAGCGGATCTCCACGAGCCCGGCGTGCTCCAGCCCGATCATCGCCAGCAGGAAGAACCCGAGGATCAGCAGCGCCAGGCGCAGGCAGGCACGCAGCACGTACGCCACGGCCAGCCCGGCGACGAAGCCGAACCCGACTCGGATCACGGGCGGCGCCCAATCGGCCGATCCGGACGGCGCCGCGGGCGCCGCGGGCGATGACTGGGCCGCATCCGCCAGCGCCGTGGCGAGAACCCGCGGCGCGCCGGCGTCGGACGCGCCGAGCAGGGCCGGAGCGCCACGGGCCAACGGGAGCGCGACCCCCGCGCCCAGCACAAGGATCGACAGGACGACGAACACGCGGACCCATCCCGGCGGTCGCCCGGAGCGATCCGTTCTCGCCAATCGGGGCCCACACGCTGCTCTCTCTTCTCTCATGACCCGCCTCCTGCGGCGATGCGGGGCATCGTAGGTCGGACCCCTGGTATCCTCCTCGTCATGGCGTACACCACCGACCAGATCGCGGAACTCTTCCCCAACCTGATGGACATCCGTGATAACACGCTTCGGGACCGTGTCGCCGCGGTCTGGAGCGAGGCCCTGGCCGTCGGGTGTGCGGGAAAGGGATGGACGTTCGACGAGCTCCGGGCCATCCCCTTCACCCTCCTGGCCGGCAGGATCGACCTCCGCTTCGTCGAGCACCTCAACTCGTGCTGCAAGCAGTGCATCGCGATCGCGGGCGTGCTGAAGGAAGTCTTCGGCGACCGCATCCCCGTCCACCTCGATCACCTCATCGCCGGCAGCCTGCTCGCCGACGTCGGCAAGCTGCTGGAGTTCGACAAGCGACCCGGGCCGGATGGCCGCCCCGTCCCTGTCAAGGGCCGCTTCGGCGACCTGCTGCGCCACCCGTTCAGCGGCGTGGCCCTCTGCTACAAGCACGGGCTCCCGCCCGAGGTCATGCACATCGTCGCGACCCACAGCCACGAGGGCGACAAGGTGGAGCGAACCATCGAGAGCTGGATCTTCCACCACGCCGATTTCATCGACTTCGACATCGCGAAGGTGCTGGGCAAGCAGGCGAAGTAGCCCGGTGCGCGGGCGGCCCCGCACCCCACACGGAGCAAGCACCATGATCAACGGCGCCCACGCGATCATCTACGCCGCCGACGCCGCCAAGGCCCGGGCCTCCTTCCGCGATGTCCTCAACTTCCCGGCGGTCGATGCCGGCGACGGCTGGCTCATCTTCGCACTCCCCCCGGGCGAGTTGGCCGCCCACCCGGTGGACGAGCCCGCCGAGAGCGGGCGCCACCAGCTGTACTTCATGTGCGATGACATCCACGCGACCGTGGCGGCCCTCAAGGCCAGGGGTGTGGAGTTCACCGACTCTCCCGTCGACCACGGCTGGGGCATCCTCACCACCCTCCGCATCCCCGGCGGGGGCGAGATCGGCCTCTACGAGCCGCGCCATCCACGCCCGACACCCCGGTAGGGCGTCCGCCGGGCGCAGCGCGATCGCTACACTCCGCCCCATGCCCGACCAACCCACTCCCGACGCGATCATGCACCTGGGCCTCGGCTTCTGGGGCTCCAAGACGCTGCTCACCGCGATCGAACTGGGCGTGTTCACCGAGCTGGCCAAGGGGCCCCTCGAGGCCGCCACGCTCGCCCAGCGACTCGCCCTGCACCCGCGCTCGGCCCGCGATTTCCTCGACGCCCTCGTCGCCCTCGGCATGCTCCAGCGCGAGGGCGACGGCCCCGGCGCCCGCTACGCCAACACCCGCGACTCGGGCCTCTTCCTCGACCGCGCCAGGCCCTCCTACGCCGGCGGCATGCTGGAGATGGCCAACGCGCGCCTCTACCGCTTCTGGGGCGACCTGACCGAGGCGCTCCGCACCGGACGGCCCCAGAACGAGGTCAAGTCCGGCGGCAGCTTCTTCGCCACGCTCTACAGCGACCCCGCGCGCCTCCGCCAGTTCCTCGCCGGCATGACCGGGCTGAGCATGGGCGCCGCCATGGCCATCGCCCGCCAGTTCCCCTGGCGCGAGCGCAAGACCTTCCTCGACATCGGGGCCGCCCAGGGCGCCGTCCCCGTCCAGGTCGCCCTCGCCCATCCGCACCTTCGCGGCGGCAACTTCGACCTGCCCCCGGTCGGGCCCATCTTCAACGACTACGTCCGCTCCTTCGGCCTGCACGACCGCCTCGCCTTCCATCCGGGCGATTTCTTCAAGGACCCGCTCCCGCCCGCGGAGGTCTACATCATGGGCCACATCCTCCACGACTGGAACCTCGAGGAGAAGCGGGCCCTCATCGCCAAGGCCCACGCCGCGCTCCCCCCCGGCGGCGCCCTGATCGTCTACGAGGCCCTCATCGACGATGAACGCCGCAGGAACGCCTTCGGCCTGCTCATGAGCCTCAACATGCTGATCGAGACGCCCGGCGGCTTCGACTTCACGGGCGCCGACTGCGCCGGCTGGATGCGAGATGCCGGCTTCCGCTCCACGCGCGTCGAGCACCTCTGCGGGCCCGACTCGATGGTGGTGGGGGTGAAGTGAGCCGCGCCCCTCAGCCCTCGCGCCGGAATCCCACCATGCCCTGGCTCTGGCTCCTCATCGCCGGCCTCATCGAGATCGCCTGGGCCATCGGACTCAAGTACACCGAGGGCTGGACCCGCCTCGGCCCCAGCGTCGTCGTCATCGTCCTGATGGCCATCACCTACGTCTTCCTCGGCCTCGCCATCAAGTCCATCCCCGTCGGCACCGCCTACGCCATCTGGACCGGCATCGGCGCCGTCGGCGCCGCCGGCCTGGGCATCGTCCTCTTCCACGAGCCCGCCTCGCCCGCGCGCCTCGCCTGCATCGGGCTCATCGTCCTCGGCATCGTCGGCCTCAAGCTCACCACGCCCGATCGCCCCGCCGGCGTCCCTCCGCCCACGGCCGCGCCCTGAGGCGCATCGCTACGATCGCCCTCCCCCGGCGGCCCGGCGCGCCCCCACCGCGCACCCGCGCCCGCCGGCGCACCACCGGCCCGGAGCGACAGCGCCCATGAAGCACGTCCTCGTCCTCGGCGGCGGCAAGGTCGGCAAGTCCGTCGCCGAACTCCTCCTCGCCCTCGGCCGCGCCCAGTACCACGTCACCCTCGCCGACCGCGAGGAGGCCAACCTGCGCGAGGCCGACGCCAACCTCTCCCGCGTGCGCAAGCTCGTCCCGCACGCCGCGGACTACCGGCTCCTCCACCTCGACGCCAGCGACAAGGCCGCCGTCCGGGCCGCCCTCGCCGGCAAGGACTACCTCGTCTGCATGCTCCCCTTCCACCTCGTCACCGGCATCGCGGCCCTCGCCAACGAGCTCGGCGTCCACTACTTCGACGTCACCGAGGATGTCGAGACCACCGAGCAGGTCCGCGCGCTCGATCTCGGCGGGGGCGGCGCAGGGGCCCGCGTCGCCCTCGTCCCCCAGTGCGGCCTCGCCCCCGGCTACATCGCCATCGCCGGCCACCACATCGCCCGCCAGTTCGGCCAGATCCACGAGCTCACCCTCCGCGTCGGCGCCCTGCCGCAATACCCGACCAACGCCCTCCATTACAACGTCACCTGGTCCACCGCCGGCGTCGTCAACGAGTACTGCGAGCCCTGCAACGTCATGATCGATGGCCAGCTCGCCCGCCTCCCGGCCCTCGAGGGCCTCGAGAACTTCTCCTTCGAGGGCATCGAGTACGAGGCCTTCTACACCTCCGGCGGCGTCGGCACGCTCATCGACACGCTCCTGGCCGAGAAGAAGACCACGCCCGAGTCCCGCATCGCCTACAAGACCATCCGCTACCCCGGCCACCGCGACCTGATGAAGTTCCTGCTCCAGGACCTGCGCCTCGGCGTCGAGCACGCCGCGCCCAGCCCCTCCGGGCGCACCTTCGACCGGCGCCTGGCCATGGACCTCCTCGACCACGCCATCGCCCGCACCCTGCAGGATGTCGTTGTCATCTTCATCAACTGCATCGGCATGCGTGCCGGGGCGGGCGGCCAGGGGGCCCACCGCGAGCAGATCAACTTCAAGCGCGCCATCCACGCCACCGAGATGTTCGGACGCGTCTGGCCCGCCATCGAGCTCACCACCGCGGCCGGCGTCTGCGCCATGGTGGACCTCCACCGTCTCGGCAAGCTCCGGCAGCGGGGCTTCATCCGCCAAGAGGAGTGCCCCCTCGAGGTCTTCAACGAGACCCTCTTCGGCCTCGCCTACGAGGCCCCCGAACGCATCGAGCAGGCCGTGCTGACCGCCCGCGCCTGAAGTCGCGGCACTCCTCCCGCGCTCGCCTACGCTCCCGGGAATACCGGACTCGCCTGTCCATTGCGCCGGATCGCGCCATGAAGACCATCATCGAGCCCTTCCGCATCAAGACCGTCGAGCCCATCCGCCTCACCACGCGCGACCGGCGCGAGGCCCTCCTCCGCGAGGCCGCCTTCAACCCCTTCCTCCTGCGCGCCCGCGACGTCATCATCGACCTCCTCACCGACTCGGGCACCGGCGCCATGAGCGCCGAGCAGTGGGCGGGCGTCATGCGCGCCGACGAGTCCTACGCCGGCGCCGAGTCCTTCTTCCGCTTCCGCGATTGCCTGCGCGAGATCACCGGCTTCGACCACGTCCTCCCCACCCACCAGGGGCGCGCCAGCGAGCGCATCCTCTTCGAGCTCGTCGGCGGGCCCGGGCGCATCGTCCCCAGCAACGCCCACTTCGACACCACCCGCGCCAACATCGAGCACTCCGGCGCCGAGGCCGTCAACCTCCCCCTCCCCGAGGCCGCCGACCCCCGCGCCCGCCGACCCTTCAAGGGCGACATGGATGTCGCCGCCCTCGAGGCCCTCATCGCCCGCGTCGGGCGCGACCGCATCCCCCTGGTCATGTGCACCGTGACCAACAACTCCGGCGGCGGCCAGCCCGTCAGCCTCGCCAACCTCCGCGCCATCCGCGCCGTCTGCGATCGCCACCGCATCCCCTTCTTCCTCGACGCCTGCCGCTTCGCCGAGAACGCCTGCTTCATCCAGCGCCGCGAGCCCGGCCAGCAGGGCCGCTCCGTCCGCCGGATCGCCCGTGACATGTTCGACCTCGCCGACGGCGCCACCATCTCCGCCAAGAAGGACGGCCTCGTCAACATCGGCGGCGTCCTGCTCATCCGCGATGAGGCCCTCTTCCGCCGCGCCGGCAACCTCCTCATCCTCACCGAGGGCTACGTCACGTACGGCGGCCTCGCCGGGCGCGATCTCGAGGCCATGGCCCAGGGCTTCCAGGAAGTCCTCGACGAGGACTACCTCAACTACCGCCTCCGCTCCACCGAGTACCTCGGCGAGAAGCTCCTCGCCGCCGGCATCCAGATCATCGAGCCCCCCGGCGGGCACGCCATCTACATCGACGCCCGCCACTTCGCCCCCCACATCCCCCCCGACCACTTCCCCGGCCAGGCCGTCGTCTGCGGCCTCTACCGCGTCGGCGGCGTCCGCGCCTGCGAGATCGGCTCCGTCATGTTCGGCGGCGCCGGCCGCCCCCCGCCCGCCATGGAGCTCGTGCGCCTCGCCATCCCGCGCCGCGTCTACACCCAGAGCCACATCGACTACGTCGCCGAGGCCGCGGCCGAGCTCTTCGCCCGGCGCACCGACCTCCGCCCCTTGCGCATCACCGAGGCCCCCGACGTCCTCCGCCACTTCACCGCCCGCTTCGAGGAACTCTGATCCCTACCTGTCCTAGTGGCACAGGCGTCCCGCCTGTGACCTACCGGAATCACACAACCTCCTCGCGCACTCTTCTCCCACGAGCGCCCCCGGCCGAAGTGGTGCCGTGGAACAGGCGTCCGGCCCGTCGCCTACCGAGCTTCTGCGGGCGTGATCCCGGGAGGAGGCCGCGCACCACCGCACCCCTACCCTCCCCCCATGAACCTCCCCGCCATCCAGTCCTTCCTCCGCGATGCCCGCATCGACGCCTGGCTCATCCACGACTTCCGCGGCTCCAACCCCGTCCTCAACGCCCTCCTCGGCGGCCAGCGCTGGACCACCCGCCGCGCCGAGCTCCTCATTCCCGCCACCGGCGAGCCCACCCTCCTCGCCCACGGCATCGACGCCAACCAGTTCTCCGGCGTCCCCGTGCGCGTGGACAAGTACCTCTCCTGGCGCGACCTCCACGCCTGGCTCGAATCCAGGCTCTCCGGCCTCGCCCGCATCGCCATGGAGTACTCCCCCGGCGGCCACCTCCCCGTCGCCTCTCTCGTCGATGCCGGCACCGTCGAGTTCATCCGCTCCCTCGGCGTCGATGTCGTCTCCTCCGCCGACCTCGTCCAGGCGAGCGTCGCCGTCTGGTTCCCCGAGGCTCAGCGCCGGCACGCCACCGCCTCCTGCAAGGTCGCCGGCGCCAAGGAAGCCGCCTTCGACCTCATCCGCGAGCGCCTGGCCGGTGGGAAACCCATCACCGAGCTCGACGTCCAGCGTCTCATCCTCGCCCGGTTCAAGGAAGACGGCCTCGAAACCGCCGAGGCCCCGATCGTCGGCGTCAACGCCCACGCCGGCGACCCGCACTTCGAGGTCAGCCAGACCGACCCCGCCCCCATCCGCAAGGGCGACTGGGTCCTCATAGACCTCTGGGCCCGCCTCCCCGGCGATGAGAACATCTACTCCGACATCACCTGGGTCGGCTACTGCGGCCGGGATGTGCCGCCGCGTCACCGCGAGGCCTGGCTCGCCGTCAAGGGCGCCCGCGACGCCTCTCTCGCCCGCGCCCGGCGCGCCTGGGATGCCCGCGAGCGTCTCCAGGGCTGGATGCTCGACGATGCCGCCCGCGAGGTCCTCATCGCCGCCGGCTTCGAGCGCTTCATCCGCCACCGCACCGGCCACAGCCTCAGCCCCGGCCCCAAGGTCCACGGCCTGGGCGTCAACCTCGACAACCTCGAGACCCACGACACGCGCCTCGTCCTCCCCGGCCTCGGCTACACCATCGAGCCGGGCGTCTACCTCCCCGAGTTCGGCATCCGCTCCGAGATCAACGTCTTCACGGACCCCGAGCGCGGCCCGCAGGTCACCAGCTGCATCCAGGACGAGATCCTGCTGCTGGCCTGACCCCCGTTCCAGGATGCCCGTTCCCATCGGCGGCCGATACAATGGGGCGATGCTTCTCGATCGGATCAACCTCCCGCGCACGGAGATCGAGGCGTTCTGCCGCCGGAACCACATCCGGCGCCTCGCCCTCTTCGGCTCTATCCTGCGCGACGACTTCACCCCCGAGAGCGATGTGGATGTCCTCGTCGAGTTCGAGCCCGGCACGCGCATCGGGTTCTTCGGGTTCCAGGACCTGGAGGATGAGCTGTCGCGACTCATCCGCCGGCGCGTGGATCTCCACACACCGCGCTCGCTGAGCCGCTACTTCCGCGATCAGGTTCTGGCGGAGGCGCGTGACTTGCATGTCGCGGCATGAATGGTGAAACTGGCCGACCGAATCCTGGACCACTTGCGTAGCACAGGGAAGGTATTGTGCGACCAGTGCCTCTGCGAAGCCCTCGGGTTGAAGTATCCCCAACAGGCTCAATCTCGATGTTCAACGCTTGCCCGCGGGGGCAGGATTGTCCGCGATCGGTTCGCGCTCTGCGATCGATGCAAGAAGCACAAGATCGGGAATGCCTCGGCGAAGACCAACACATCCAGTGCACGCCTCGACTCGGTCTCCCCAGTAGCCGCACTTGACGTGGTGCGCGCGGTGAGTCGAACAGGCGACGCAGGCGGTCCTTCGAAACCCTGGTTCTGGGAGGGGCACGTCCAAGGCGTGCTGGTCGCGTGGCTTCAGAACGGAGGCTGGAGTGTGACCGAGCACGCGAACACGGCCGTGAGGGCTCCGGGGAAGGACATCAAGGCTCGTCGCGGGGATCGAGAACTCTGGGTGAGTGTCAAAGGCTATCCCGAAGGGACTCCACGAACAAACCCCTCTACGCAGGCTCGCCACTGGTTCGCGCACGCTGCATTCGACTTGGCTTGCTACCGCACGGAGCAGGCAGGTGTTGACCTGGCGATGGGGCTTCCGAGGCGAGGAGTGACGTACGAGCGACTCGCGGCAAGGTCGCGCTGGCTTTTCGAGCAACTGCGTGCCAAGCTGTTCTGGATTGCCGAGTCAGGTGAGGTTGAGGAACACCGGTTTGAGACCAGGCACTCATGAGTCCAGTGACCCTCGTCGAGATGCTCGCCACCCGCCACGCCGTCGGTCCCGGTGGGCGGGGCCTCGTGCCCGGCCAGGTCGCCCGCTCCGGCGACTTCATCACGATCCGTCCCAGGCACGTGATGACGCACGACAACACCGGCGCCGTCATTCCCAAGTTCAAGCAGATCGGCGCCACCAGGATCCACGACCCCCGCCAGCCCGTCTTCGCCATCGACCACGACATCCAGAACACCACCCCCGAGAACCTCGGCAAGTACGCGAAGATCGAGAAGTTCGCCGCCGAGCATGGCATCGACTTCTACCCCGCCGGCACCGGCATCAGCCACCAGGTCATGGTCGAGCAGGGCTACGTCATCCCCGGCTCGATGGTCGTCGGCTCCGACTCGCACTCCAACCTGTACGGCGCCCTGGCCGCCCTCGGCACCCCCGTCGTCCGCACCGATGCCGCCTCCATCTGGGCCACCGGCGTCACCTGGTGGCAGGTCCCGCCCGTCGCCCGCGTCGAGCTCCGCAACCGCCTCCGGCCCGGCGTCGTCGGCAAGGATGTCATCATCGCCCTCTGCGGGCTCTTCAACCACGACGAGGTCCTCAACCACGCCGTGGAGTTCACCGGCGAGGGCGTCGCCTGCCTCACGATGGACCAGCGCATGTCCATCGCCAACATGACCACCGAGTGGGGGGCCCTCGTCGGGCTCTTCCCCTTCGACGAGGTCCTGCGCGACTGGCTCCTCGCCCGCGCCGACTACTTCGCCCGCGCCAGGCGTCCCGGAGTTCGGCGCCCCGGCTCCCTCGGCGGCTACACGCGCGCCGAGGTCGAGCAGTGGTGGGCGGCTCGTTCGGCGCTCCGCGCCGACGAGGGCGCCCCCTACGCCATCGAGCTTTCCCTCGACCTCGCCACCGTCATCCCCCACGTCTCCGGGCCCAACGAGGTCAAGACCATGCACTCCCTCCCCGAGATGGAGGCCCGCAAGGTCAGGATCAACAAGGCCTGGCTCATGTCCTGCGTCAACGCCCGCTACGAGGACCTCGCCGAGGCCGCCCGCATCGTCAAGGGCCGGCGCGTCGCCCCCGGCGTCGA
>CAYWOF010000076.1:0-11341 GCA_964459825.1 uncultured Phycisphaeraceae bacterium
GGATGAAGATGCGCAGCCTGGGCCGGACCGGCCTCGAGATCGCGCCCGTACACCTGCTTGATCTCCGCGAGCGTCTGGCGCTGCTCGCCCGTCAGGTCGGCGAACCCCTCCGCGGCGGCGATGGCCCTCGTCGCGTACGACGACCGGTAGACCCGCGGGAACGACCGACGCTGGAACTCCCCCTCGAACCCCGCCCGCTTGGCCTCGGGCACCAGCGGGGCGAGGATCCGCGCGTGCTGGCGGTGCACGTCGCGCACCCGCTTGCCCACCTCGACCTGCCTGGTCATCTGCTCCTGGGCCTTCTGCATCATCTCGTTCATGCGCGTCAGGTCGAACTCCTCCTCGACCATCTTCGCCTGGTCCGCCTCCTGGTCCTTCTGCAGCTGCTCGACGTCCTTGAGCGTGCGGTCCAGGTCGGTCTCGTAGCGGAGCACCGCGTCGGCCAGCTCCGGCGACGCGTCCTCGCGAACGCTCAGGTCGCGCAGGATGTCGATCAGGTCCACGCCCTGCCCGCTGAGCATCCCCACCCGCAGCCCCGTCTCGCGCCGGCGCGCCCGCTCCACCCGCGGGAATCGCTCCGCCTGCGCGTCGCTCAGCAGGGCCTTGAGGTCCGCGAAGAAGCCCTCCTCCAGCGCCCGGGATCGGGTGGCGAACGCCACCGCGCTCTTCTGCATGTCCTTGATCGCCGCCCCCATGTTCGACATGTCCTCGCGCATCCGCTCCTGCATCGACTGCATGGCCTGGCGCATCTCATCCGCCGTGGCCTGGGACGCCGCGCGGTACCCCTGCATCAGGGTCGTCGCGGCCTCCTTCTGCTCCCGGTCGAGCCCGAGCAGCTCGCCGTAGAGGTCGATGCTGGACCGGTTGATCGGCGCCATGAAGGCCCCGAAGTCCACATCCCCCATCCCCATCATCTGGGCCCGGGCCGGAGCGGCCCAGGCGCCGATCCCCACGACGATGGCCGCGAGCCCGGCGCGAATGGCCGACGCGACCCTGGACCTCGTGTACCTGACACGCGATGACATGGCGGTGCTCCTGGTGATCGGCGCGGCGCGCCCCGGGGCGTCCGGCGCGACGGCGGTCCAAGTATAAACGCCCGCCGAACCCGCCACGTTACCGCTCCCGGGGTTGTCACCGAGAAAACGACAGGGTGGGCAGGCGGACCCCGCGCGCACCCCCCGCCCCGGGCTCAACGACCCCAACGGGCTGCGATTGCAGGGCCCGGGTCAGCCGCCGCCGCCGCGCCGGATGATGACCTGGCGCTGCTCGCCGCCCCCGTCTCCCTCGGCCTCGATCTCGACCAGGTCTCCGTGAAAGTCCGAGGGCCCGGTCATGACGAACATGCCCTCCTCCAGCTGCTGGGGCGGCGGCTTGGGGAGCTTCTCGCGCTGCTGCGGCGTGAGGGAGGCCTCGAGACGCTCGCGCATCTTCGCGTCCAGCTCCTGGCGGGCCTTGCGAGCCTGCGCCAGCGGCGAGTCCTGGTCCTCGCCACCGAACGAGAGCGACATCACGCCGCCCCCGGGGAGCACCATCGAGTTCGAGTCGCCCGACTTCTCGCTGTCGGCGATGGCCGAGGCCCACTTGGCGTTCACCGCCGCCAGCTCGCGCTCGTACGCGCTGCGCAGCGAGGCCAG
Organism: uncultured Phycisphaeraceae bacterium; assembly: GCA_964459825.1. GTDB lineage: Bacteria > Planctomycetota > Phycisphaerae > Phycisphaerales > UBA1924 > CAYWOF01. Next base: position 1,635 of record CAYWOF010000076.1, read on the forward strand.
GGTGCTCCGCTGCTCCTCGGTCAGGTCGCCGAACTTCCCGGCCTCATCGAACAGGCCCGACACGCGCGAGGGTCGATAGACGCGCGGGAACGTGGCCCGCTGGACCGCCGCCTCGAACCCCGGACGCTGGTCCTCGGGCAGCAGCGACTCGATCACCCGCGCGTGGCGCTCGTTGACCTCCCGGATCTTCATCCCCGCCTCGCGGGCCTTGGCCATCCGCTCCTGCATCGCCTCCACGTCGATCGGCCCCCCGCCCTCGAACGAGCCCATCTCCTTCAGCGTCTGCTGCTTGGCGGTCAGCACCCGGTCGAGGTCCGACTCGTACGAACCCAGCGGCTCGGCCAGGGCCGCCCGCGCCGAGTCATTCAGCTTCAGCGCCTCCACGATCTGCAGCAGGTTGACCGACTCGCCCGAGAGGCCGCCCTGCGTCAGCACCGTCTCGCGCCGGCGCTGGCGCTCCACGCGCGGCCACGCGGCGCCCTGCTCCTCGCTCAGCAACGAGCGGAAGTCCGCGAAGAACGTCTCCTCCAGTTGCGCCGTCCGCTCGGCCTGCGCCCGGCGGGCCTTGGGAATCGTCTCCATCCACACGCTGTGGTCCTGCGTCTCCTCGAACTTGCGCTGCGCCTCCTGGATGGCGTCACGCATCTGCTTGGCGGCCTCCTGGTACGCGGCCTCGTACCCCGCGTGCAGCTCCTTCACCATGGCCTTCTGGTCGTCGCTGAGCCCGACCAGCGACGCGTAGGTCTCGACGCCGGACTTGCTGATCCGCCCCCCACCCTCGCCCCCCACCCGATCCGACGACGCGACCGCCACCGTCATCTGCTGGCCCCGGGCCGCCCCCACCGGCGCCGACACGACCGACCCGCACGCGACCACCAATCCCAGAATGCTGACGCTGGCGGCACTTCTCATGGCTGGCTCCTGGAAGGCGAGACGGGCCCGCGCCGCGACCGACGGCCGCCAACGCGAGCCCCCCTTGACCTAGAGCGTAGATGCGCTCCCGGCACCGGTCCGTCGCCACAAGCCCGGATTCCAGCCCGCCTCAGGCCCGGGGACCCCGGCGCTGGGGCGGGGCGTCACCCTCCCGCTGGAACCGGCCCCCGGGGCCGTCCTGATTCTGCTCGGGCTCGGGAAGACGGTCGGCCTGGGCGGGCGTCAGGATCTGGCGCAGGCTCTCCTGGGTCGCCCGGTCCAGGTCCCGACGCTGCTGGCGCATCTCCTGGAGCGGGTCCCGCGGCCGGTCGGCCTGGTCCTGACCCCCCCCCGGCCCCCCTCTCCGCCCGCGCATCATTTGCCGGACGTCGAAGCTCAGCTCCGATTGTTCCTGGGCCTGGGCCATCTTGTCGTTCAGCGCCGCGATGTCGCGCGTGTAGCTCTCGTTGAGGGCGGCGATGCCCGTCTTCTGCTCCTCCGTCAGGTCGCTGAACCCGAGCGCGGCGGAGATCTGCCGGGACGAGTTGCTGGTCCGGTAGATCTGGGGGAAGCTGGCCTGCTGCACGGCCGCCGCGAACCTCCCTCGCTCGGCCTCGGGGAGGAGGTCCTCGATCTGGCGAGCGTACCGGCGATTGAGGTCGCGCACGCGGATCGCGGCGTCGCGGACGCGCTGGACGATCGCCTGGAGCTTGTCCCCCGCCTGCTCCATCCCGCCCCCGGCCATCAGCTCGCCGATCTGCGTCGCGCTCTCCTCGGTCAGCCGGTTCCGCTCGATCAGCGCCTTGTCCAGCTCTTCTTCGTAGGTCTGGAGCGTGGGATCGACCGCGGCCAGCACCTCCGGCGCCAGCTTCTCTTCCGCGATCAGCCGGATGAGGTCCACACGCTCGCCCGAGAGCGACACCTGGCCAAAGCCCCCGGCCCCGCGCCCGGCCATGCTCTGCTCACGCCGGCGCGTCCGCTCGACCTTGGGCCAGAGCGCCGCTTGCTCCGGCGTCAGCACCAGCTGCACATCGGAGAAGAACGTCTGCTCCATCTGCGTCCGGGCCTTGCGGAAGTCCTCGGTCAACCGACGGATCTCGCCAAACGCCTCGGGGTTGCGTTCCTCCCGCATCTGCTCCCGCATCGCGTCGAGCTTGTCCCGCGCCTCCTGGGCCCGGGCCCGGAACTCCTGCTGGTAGCCGTCGAACAGCTCACGCACGAGATTCCGCTGGTCCGCGGTCAGCCCCAGGATGTCCCCGTACCGTCCCATCTCGCGGCTGTCCACACTGGGCGAGAACGCGTCCCCGCCTCCCATCCCGCCCATGAACCCGCGCCCGCCGTCTCCGCCGCGCCCGCCGCCACCGCCACCCTGCGCAAGGGCTGCGCCCGATCCCACCAGCACCGCGGCCAGACCCACAACGACCCCCCGCCAACCGAACCCGACGTGCCGACCACCCGAACGGGCGCGAGAGATGAGCATGTACCGGCCTCCTTGTCCATGTCCAAGCGAGCGCAACCCCGCGCGCGGAATCGCGCCTGGACCCCAGCCTAACGCAGCCCCTCGAACGTATTGCAGTAGGATTCTCCGGTTCGCCGACCGGTCGGGTCGTGGTATGCTCCGAGGGCGCCCCGCAAGCCGCAAATGGGGTGGATCATGTCCCCTATCACCCGCCCACGCCGTGAACCTCAAGTCGCGTTCGCCGCGAGGGTGTTGATCCCGCTGGCGATCGGTGGCGCGCCATCCCCGGGCCATCCGCCCGTCCCCGCCACAGTGAACGCGACCCTGGTGGAAGTGGGTCGCCCGCGCATCGTGGCGATCCCATTGAGCGAGCCCAGCGAGTCCGGCCGCGCGCTCGATCCCATGCTCGCCAACCCCTCCCTCCTCGAGCTCCTTCCCCTCCCGGGGGTCGGCCCGCGCGCCTGGGCGCCCGCGGGCGAGCGCATCGCCTATCTCCGGGTCCGCGGGCTATGCGCCGGCGGCACCGAGCTCGAGCTGGATGAAGGCCGTTCCACGCTCCGCATCACGGTGACGGCTCCCCGCGTGTCACCCCCGGTTCCGCAAGCCGTGGTCACCTCACCCTCCCCCGGCGCCGCGGTATGGGGGAAGACGGCCGTCGAGGTGCGTGTAGCCGTGGATGGGCTTCCGACCGATGCGCGGATCGTCGTCCGCGTCCAGGCCGCGGGCGCCCCCCCCGCCGACCTCGAACCCACCGAGGATGACCACGGACGCGATGGACACACGCGGCGCCTGGGCTTCACGCTCGATGGCGAAGCGCTCGCGGCCGGACCGGCGGTTCTCACGCCGTCGATCATCGGCCCGGCTGGGGAGTCGCCCGGCCGCCCGATCTCGGTCCGAGTCCTGCGCCCGACGGGTGCCGACCTGCTGACCCGCGAAGCCGAGGACCACGGCGATGCGGTCCGCCCCGAGCGCTTCGGCAAGGAGCCCCCGCCCGTCCGGTGGAGCCTCGGCGCCGCGGGCGGTCGATACGTCTCGAACAACGCGGGCTACCCGCCCGCATGCCTCCCGTTCAAGATCGAGCGGACCGGCCTCTACCAGGTGATGGCCACGGTCGCCGGCGACCCCGCCGCGGGCGCCCATCCCACGCTCGCCCTTTACGTGGACGGATCGGAAGCCCCGGTCACGAACGGCCGGTGCCTATCCGAGTCCTGGCACCGCATCGCCCTCGGCGTGCCGATCCGGCTCGAGGCCGGGGATCGCCTCCTGACACCCCTGTTCGACAACGACTTCTACGTGCCCGACCGCGCCGACCGCAACCTGCGCATCGACCGCGTCGAGCTCGCCGCGCTCGATGACGTCCCGGTCTCCATCCCCGAACTCGGTGCCGCAGGCGACGCCATGGCGATGGTCATGGGAGCGCCCGGGCTGGAGGCGCCGACCGAGGCCGCGCCCCCGGCCCCCGCCGGGGCGATGGAGCCGTCCGGCGGGGCGATGAGCGCCATGGGTGCGCCCGGCGCGATGGACGCCATGGGCGCAGCGCCGCAGGGCTCGCCCGCCGACCTGACCGATCCGGACCCCTTCGCCCTGCGCCCCGGCCTCCGCATCGCGCTCGCGCGCCCGATGGACACCCACGCCATCGCCGGCTCGTTCGAGCTCGAGGGCTTCGCGGCGTGGGATGGTCGCGATCGCCGCCCCGCACCGGTCGTGACACTCCTCGTCAACGACCGGCCGGTCGCCAGCCAGCGCGCCGGCGCTCCGCGCTTCTACCTGGATAGCGCCCTCCTGCTCCCGGGCGACAACTCCATCCGGCTCGTCGCCCGCGCGGATGGCGGGGCCACCGCTTCCACGCCGGTCCAGACCGTTCGCTTCGATCCCCCCGGGGCGCCGCCCGGCCCGGACGTCGTGGCGCGCCGGTTCCTCCGCTTCACGATGCACGAGGGCTGGGACGAGTCCGTGCCCCGCCGCCTCAGCGGGGAGGGCTATCCACCCGAGGGTCGTTCCCTGCCATTCCCCACCAACGGATCCGCCACGCTCACGCTCCCCGATGAGCTCGCGGGGACCTTCGACGTGTTCGTCGAGGGTCGCGGCCAGGACTACGAGGGACCGGCGCTCGCCCGCGTCACGCTCCTCGCCGGCGCCGAGCCGATCGCCGTCGGCGAGGCCACGATGGCCACCTGGTGGACCTCCCGGCCGGCGGGGCGGGTCACGCTCGCCCCGGGACGCAAGCAGCTCGAGGTCGCGTTCGTCAACGACGCCTACAAGCCCAAGGTCGGCGATCGCAACATGTGGCTCCAGGGCGTGGTGCTGATGGAGCCCGATGCGCGCGAAGCCGATCGGCTCGCCCCCGCCGTCTCCATCCTCTACCCGCCCGCCGGCCACGACGCGTTCATGGCCGACTGCCTGATCGCCCGCGCCACCGACGACCGCGCCATCGCCGCCGCCGAGGTCCTCCTGGACGGCCAGCCCACCGGGATCCGCCGCCCGGTTCCGGGCTCCAGCGCGCTCGTGGTCCTCCCCCTGCTGCTGCGCGAGGTTCCCCCCGGCCCCCACACGCTCGCCGTGCGCGCTCGCGATGGCGCCGGCAACACGGCCGAGAGCGCGCCCGTCACGATCACGGTCGCCCCCGCGCCCCCGCCCGAACCGGGCGCCGACGAGCGCGCCCGCCCCCTCCTCGACCGCTTCGCCCTCGGGCCCGACGATGGCCAGCTCGCCGCCATCCTGACGCTCGGCGAGCGGGCCTACCTGCGCACGCTGCTCGACCGCCCCCTCGACGACGCGGGCGATCTCGCGGCCCTCGGCCTGGCCGCGGCCCGCTTCCCCAACCCGCGCGGCGAGTACGACGTTCCCCGGCGCGCCATCCTCCACGCCCTCGTCACCCCCAACCCGGTGCGCGCTCGCCTCGCCCTGTGGATCGAGAACCACTTCTCCACGTGGATCCGCAAGCTCGAGGGGACGCGCAAGTGGGAGGAGCACATCGCCCTCTCGCGCCTGGGCCCCGCGCCCTTCGCCGACCTGCTCATGGCCTCCGCCTCCAGCCCGGCCATGCTGCGCTATCTCGATCAGGAGCAGAGCTTCGTGGGGCGCCTCAACGAGAACTACGCCCGCGAGGTCATGGAGCTCCACACCCTCGGCGTCCACGGCGGATACACCCAGGCCGACGTCACCGCCCTGGCCCGGCTCCTCACCGGCTGGACCGCCGTGCGCGAGGGCGATGGCGCCGGCCCGGGCGAGGCCGCCGACTGGCGCTTCGCCTTCGACCCGGCCCTCTCCGACGGCGCCGCCATCGAGTGGCTCGGCATCCTGTTCCCGGAAACGCCGGGCGAGCAGCGCTACCAGCGGGCCCGCCTGGCCCTCGAGGTCCTCGCCGCCCACCCCGCCACGGCCCGCTTTGTCTGCCGCAAGCTCGCCGAGCACTACATCGCCTGCCCGGCGCCGGGGCCCGTCGTCGAGGACCTCGCCGGCGTCTTCGAGGCCACCGGCGGCGACCTGCGCGAGGTGCTCCTCGCCATCGCCGACCACCCGGCCTTCTGGGCCTCCGCGCGCACGCGCCTGGCCAAGCCCCTCGACTTCGCCCTGCGCCTCGACCGCGCCGCGGGGCGCATCGACCCCTGGCAGCTGGGCGACTTCCTCCAGCGCTGCGCCAGCGGCGTCTTCGATCGCTCCACGCCGGACGGCTACCCGGAGCTCGACGCCGAGTACGCCGACTCCAACGCCATGCTCCAGCGCTGGCGCTACGCCCGCGACGCCGTCTGGGCCCTCGCGTCCCTCGTCCCCGACCGCTGGCGCTACACCAGCGAGGACCTCGACCCCCGTCGCGCCCAGGCCGTCACCGACCTGATCGCCGTGCGCCTCACCGGACGCGTCCTCGGCGAGACGTCCAACCGCTCGGCGCTCGAGTTCCTCAGCGCCTTGCCCGGCTCCCCCGATGAGCGCATCCGCGACCTCGCCGCCTTCATCGCCCAGCTCCCGGAGGCCCACCTGCGATGAACCTCACCCGCCGATACTTCCTGCGCTCAACCGGCGCCCTGGCGGCCTACCTCGGCGTCTCCCCCCTCGCCGCCTGGGGCCTCCCGCGCGGTCGCCGGGTCATCCCCGCCCCCGTCAAGCCCGGCAAGACCCTCGTCGTCATCTTCCTGCGCGGCGGCGCCGACGGGCTCAACCTCGTCGTCCCCTTCGGGGATCCCGCGTACGCCCGGCTGCGCCCCGCCCTCGCCCTGCGCGCACCGGGCTCGGGCCCGGGCGGCGTCATCGACCTCGACGGACAGTTCGGCCTCCACCCGCGCATGGCCGCTCTGGCCCCGGCTTTCACGTCCGGCATCGCCCGCGCCGCCCACGCCGTCGGCTACGACCGCAACACGCGCTCCCACTTCGAGGAGCAGGACGTCTGGGAGACGGGCATCGTCGGCAACACCGTCAACTCCGACGGCTGGGTCAACCGCCACCTCGCCACCAGCACCGGCCACGGCTCCATCCGCGCCGTCGCCGTCGGCGATGCCCTCCCCCGCCTCCTCCACGGCAAGGCCCCGGCCTACGCCATCCGCGGCCTCGAGGACCTCGTCCTGCCCGGCGCCGTTCGTGCCGATCCCGCGACCGTCGCGGCGGCCCTCGAGCACGCCTACCAAGCGCCCAGCCCCGACCAGACCTCCAGCGCCCGCGACCTGCTGGCCGCCACGGCGGGCACCACGCTCGACGGCATCGCCCAGCTCCGCGCCATCCACGCCGCGCCCTACACGCCCGCCGTTCCCTACCCGACGACCGACCTCGGCACGCGCCTGCTCACCATCGCCCGCCTCATCAAGGCCGGCGTCGGCCTCGAGGTCGCCGAGGTGGACTACGGCGGGTGGGACACGCACCAGAACCAGGGACGTGCCGAGCAGGGTGCGTTCGGCGACCTGGCCCAGAACCTCTCCGACGCCCTCGCCGCGTTCCTCGCCGACATGCACGACCGGCTCGACGATGTGCTCGTCGTCACGCTCTCGGACTTCGGACGCACGGCCGCCGAGAACGGCACGAGCGGCACCGACCACGGCTGGGCCAGCTGCATGCTCCTGGCCGGCGGGCCGGTCGCCCGCGCCACCGCCGCCGACCCGCGTCGCGTCGTCACTGCCTGGCCGGGCCTCGCCCCCGACCAGCTCCACGAGGGGCGCGACCTGCTCCACACGACGGACTTCCGCGATTGCCTCGCGGAGGTCGTGCGCGTGCACCTGGGCAACCCGAACCTCGAGGCCGTCCTGCCCGCCCATCCGTTCCGGCCCGTGAACCTGATCGCGTGAGGCTTGGTGGGATTGGAGCTCCGTTCGCCGCCCTGCGGCGAAAGACCACGCGTCGCTGAACCCAAGACGGCTTGGGTCAGCCCGCCCGCGGCCAGTCTGGCCATGTGTCGCTTGCTTCCCCTTCTCCGCGGCCCCCCTCCCGCTCGGTACATTGTCCCACATGACCACCCTCTCCCGCCGCCACTTCGTCGGTTCGATCATGTACCCCGCCGTCGTCGCCCCCGCCCTTCTGGGCTGCGCCGGCGGTGCCGAGCACCGCGCCCGCCTCCGCGACCTCGAGCCCCAGCACGCCGACCCGCTCGACGCCGCCCGCGATGAGGACTACTGGGGAGAGGTCGCCCGCTGCTTCACCATCGACCGCTCCCTCATCAACCTCAACAACGGCGGCGTCAGCCCCTCGCCCGCGCTCGTGCAGGACGCGATGAAGCGTCACCTCGACTACTCCAACTCCGCCCCGCCCCCTTACGCGCTGTGGAGGATCCTCGAGCCGCAGAAGGAGGGTGTGCGCCAGCGGCTCGCCCGCCAGTGGCGCGCCGACCCCGAGGAGATCGCCATCACCCGCAACTCCTCCGAATCCCTCCAGATCTGCCAGCTCGGCCTCGACCTCCACCGCGGCGACGAGATCCTCACCACGACCTGCGACTACCCGCGCATGCTCACCACCTTCCGACAGCGCGAGCGCCGCGAGGGCGTCGTCCTCAGGACCTTCGACATCCCCGTCCCGTGCGAGGACCACGCCGAGATCCTCTCCCTCTTCGAGCGGAACATCACGCCCCGCACCCGCCTCATCCTGATGTCCCACATCGTGAACATCACCGGCCAGATCCTCCCGGTCCGCGCGGTGGTCGAGATGGCCCGGCCCCGCGGCATCCCCGTCATCGTCGATGGCGCCCACGCCCTGGCCCACTTCGACTTCCACTTCGAGGACCTGGACTGCGACTACTACGGCGTCTCCCTCCACAAGTGGCTCTTTGCTCCGCACGGCACCGGCCTGCTCTACGTCCGGCGCGAGCGCGTCAAGAGCCTCTGGCCCCTCATGGCCGCCACCCCCGAGCAGGACGACGACATCCGCAAGTTCGAGGAGATCGGCACCCACCCCGCGGCCAACTTCCTCGCCATCGGCGAGGCCCTCACCTTCCACCAGACCCTCGGCTCCCGGCGCAAGGACGCCCGCCTCCGCTACCTCCGCGACACGTGGGCGAATCGTCTCCTGAGCCACTCGCCGCGCGTCAAGCTCCACACCAGCCTCGACCCGCGCTTCTCCTGCGGCATCGCCACGGTCCAGGTCGAGGGTCTCGAGTCCGGCGCCCTCTCCACCTGGCTCTGGGACAAGCACCACATCCTCACCACCGCCATCAAGCACGCCCAGTTCGAGGGCCTGCGCATCACGCCCAGCGTCTACACCACGATGGAGGAGCTCGACCGCTTCTGCGCGGCCATGGAGCACGCGATCGCGCACGGCATCGCCTGAGCTTTCTGAGTCCCGCTCCGCCCCGCGCCCTATTCCACCCTCACCACCTCGAACCGCCCCCGCTCCTGCAGCAGCGCCGCGATCACGCTTCGATGGCACTGCTCGTGCATCCGCTCGTAGCACAGGAGGGCCACCCTCTTCCGGCGCGCGAGCCGCGCCAGCCTCGCCAGCGGCTCGTCGAGCTTCCGCTCCGCGTGCGCGCGGAACGCCGCCATGAACCGCGGGAGATCTCCCGTTTCCTTCAGCCGATCGCGCAGCGCATCGGGCGCCCCCAGCTCCGGCCACGCGCCGTACTCGATCCCGGCGCCCGCGCACGCCGCACGCAGCGCTGGGGCGCGAAACTCCGCCCGGCGCGAGACCGGGTGGGCGCGGATGTCCGCCACGTGCTCCACCCCGTGGGCCCCCAGGAGCCGCATGAGCTCCCGGCCCGTCCGACGCTCGTAGCCGATCGTGTGGAGCACGCCCGGGCCGCGCCCCGGGCGTCGCGCTCGCGGGGCGCTCGACGTTCGGGCGGTCGGGTGGGGCGGCGGTGCCCCGCCCGGGCGCTCCGGCCTGCTGCGACCGGACCGCGCGACACGCGTCCGCGTCCTTT
>CAYWOF010000077.1:0-11081 GCA_964459825.1 uncultured Phycisphaeraceae bacterium
CCCGGGCCGGGGCCTGCCGCACGCTCTACGCGATCACGAGCGACGCGCGCCTGAACCACCGCGTGGAGCCGATCCCGGGCGTGCTGGCGGAGGAGGGGGCGGCGGTGCTCAAGCGGTTCTTCGCGGACCTGCGCCGGCGGTAGCGCCCCGCGGATCTCCTAGCATCGGCCATGCCCGAGCTTCCCGAGGTCGAGTCGGTCCGGCGGGCGCTCGAGCCGGGGCTGGTGGGGCGGACGATCGCGCGGGTGGCGATCCGGCGGCGCGATGTGTGCGAGGTCCACTCCCCCGCCGGCGGTCGCCCCTCGTGGGCGCGGGCCCTGCTGGAGGGGGCGCGGATCGCGGCCCTGGACCGGCGCGGGAAGCAGCTGGCGATCCTCGCGGCGGATGGGCGCGTGCTGCGCGTCCACCTGGGAATGACGGGGAGCCTGCGCCTGGCCGGGGCCGGCCGGCCGGAACGCCCCGATCGGCACACGCACATCGTCTGGACGCTCGACGATGGCGCACGGCTGGCGTTCCGTGACCCGCGCCGGTTCGGCGGGCTCATCGCGCTGCCCTCGCGTGCGGCGCTCGAGGCGCTCTGGGCCCCGCTGGGCCCCGACGCGATGGCCATCGAGGCGGCGGTCCTGGGCGCGCGCCTGCGCGCCACCCGGAGGGCCATCAAGGCCGCGCTGCTCGACCAGGGCGTGCTGGCGGGCGTGGGGAACATCTACGCCGATGAGGCGCTGCACCGGTCGGGGATCCACCCCGCGCGCCGGGCGGACCGGATCGGCGTGGAGGAGCTGGCGCGCCTGTGCGGGCGCCTGCGCGAGGTGCTGGGCGCGGCCATCGACGCCGGGGGCTCGACGGTCCGGTCCTACGCGGGGGCGAGCGGCGAGGCGGGACGGTACCAGCACCAGCACTGGGTGTACGGACGGGGCGGAGAGGCCTGCCGCGCCTGCGGGGCCCGGCTGCGAGTCACGACCATCGCCCAGCGGACGACGGTGTACTGCGCCGAGTGCCAGCGGCGGAGCGGGATCGGTGCGCGCCGGAACGCGCGGGACCAGCGGGTTTCCCGCGGGTTTCCACAATCCCGAGCGGCTCGAAGAGACGGGGTCGGGCGTTCGAGTCCGACGCGCGACCTGTCGGATGGTTCTTCTACCTGATAGAAGGGATAGACATCAATCACCGTAGAAGGAAGGGCCGTCGGATTGTGGGCAACTCCGGCGTGCGGTCGTAACCACATTGCTCACCTGGGTTTGTGGTTAGATTGCGGTGTGGGTGGGTTGACAACTAGCTCCGGACTTGGGGATGGTTCCCGATGGACCCGGGCACTCATGCCGGGAACCCAGGGTGCGGGCGGCGGCGAACTCACCCTCGATGAAACACCACTCATCTGGTTTTCCACAGCTCATCCAGATCACCGGTTGAGGGGCGAACACCTCAGGACGATGCGGCTTGGGGGCCGCGCCGGAGGCGCTCGTCGATGGACGCGACGACGGCGTCGAACTCGGTGTCGGCCTTGCGCCGGGCCTCGACCATGCGGACGGCGTGCATGACGGTGGTGTGGTCGCGTCCGCCGAAGTGGCCGCCGATCTCCTCGAGGGAGTGGCGGGTGTGCTCGCGGGCGAGGTACATGCAGACCTGGCGTGGGAGGGTGACGGAGCGGTGGCGGCGTTTGGACTGGAGGTCGGTGAGGCGGACGCCGTAGAAGGAGGTGACGGCGGAGATGACGGTGTGGATGGTGGGGGCCGAGCCGGCGCGGGCGGCGGGGTCGCCGATGGCGGCCTGGGCGAGGGCCATGTCCACGGGGCGGTGCTCGACCATGGCCTGGATCTGGATCTTGGTGACGGCGCCCTCGAGCTCGCGGATGTTGGACTCGATGCGGGAGGCGATGTACTCGGCGACGGGGTCGGGGAGCTCGAGCCCGCGCAGGGCGGCCTTGCGCTTGAGGATCTCGACGCGGGTCTCGAAGCCGGCGGGCTGGATCTGCGTGACCAGGCCCCACTTGAACCGGCTGACGAGGCGCTCCTCGAGGTGGGGGATCTCCTCGGGGGCGGCGTCGGAGGAGAGGACGATCTGCTTGTTGGCGTGGTAGAGGCTGTTGAAGGTGTGGAAGAACTCCTCCTGGGTCTGGTCGCGCTTGGCGAGGAAGTGGATGTCGTCGATGACGAGGACGTCCACATCGCGGAAGCGGTGGCGGAACTCGGCCATCTGGCCGGCCTGGACGGACTCGAAGAAGCGGGTCATGAACCCGTCGCAGGAGATGTAGTGGACGGCGGCGGCGGGGGCGCGCTCGAGGATGCGCAGGCAGATGGCCTGGAGGAGGTGGGTCTTGCCCAGGCCGACGCCCCCGTGGATGAAGATCGGGTTGTAGGCCCGGCCGGGGTTGTCGGCGACGGCGAGGGCCGCGGCGTGGGCCAGGCGGTTGTTGGGGCCGATGACGAAGTGCTCGAAGGTGCAGTCGGGGTTGATGACGAGGGCGTCGGAGCGTCGGGCGGGCGAGCCGTTGGCGTGGGCGCCGACGGGGGCGATGGGCGTGGAGAGGCCCTCCCGGTCGGGGCGCCGGGGGGGTCCGGCGTCGTCCTCGGGACCGAGGAAGCGGACGCTGAGGAGGCGCTGGGTGACGGCGCGGACGGCATCGTTGAAGGGGTCGAGGCACTGGCGCTGGAGGTAGTCGCGATGCACGCCGGACTGGGCGCGAAGGGGGAGGACGCCGCCCACCACCGCGAGGGGCTCGAGCTGCTCGAACCACTGCCGGCAGAGGGCCGGATGGTGGCGCCGCAGGTGCGCGAGCATCTCTCCCCAGATGCGGGAGTCGGAGTCGATCATGGAGCGCGCACCCCGCGGCGTGGAAGCCCGTGCGATCCGGGGCGGGCTCGGCGCGCCGACGCCGGCCCGAGCACCGGACCATCCGATCTGCTGGTTGGCGAACCCACCGTTGCCTCGCTCGGCGGCCGTCCGCCGGCAGGGGGCAAACGTAACCCGCGCCCGCCCGCCTGTCAACCGCGCCGATCCCGAACGGGCGGGGGCGTGGCGCGGCGTGCCCGCGCGGGGCGAGTCAGCGCAGGGACTTGGGGTCGATCCCGGCGTCGATGAGCTGCTTCTCGTAGCGCTCGCGGTTGAAGCGGTGGTCCATGAGGAGGAGGACGCGCTGGGCCTTCTCCTCGCCGAGGAGCTCGAGCAGGCGTTCGCGCGCGTAGCCGAGGTGGGTGCGGCGCGAGATGTGCGTGAGGACCATGTGCTTGCACTGGGCGATCCGCAGCCACTCGGCGATGTCGTTGACGTGGAGGTGCATGCCGACCTTGGCGCGCTCGGTGTGCTCGGGCTCGAAGAAGGTGCACTCGGTGATGATGATCTGGGCCTGGCGGACGTCGGCGCGGACGAGGTGGGGTCCCGGGGCGGTGTCGCCGATGTACGCCACGAGCGGGATCTCGAGGGTGCGGGTGATCTCGACGTTGCGTTCCTTGAGCTCGCGCAGCTTCTCCTGCGGGAGGTCCACGTACTCGGGCTTGAGCTTGGAGCGGCGCTCGACGATGGCGAAGCCCATGGTGGGCGAGGTGTGCTCGACCTCGAAGGCGCGGAGGAAGATGTTGGGCTTGATCTCGAGCTGCTGCTCGTGGGTGAGGGGGAGGAGCTCGTAGGGGGTGCGCTGCTGCTCGAGGTCGACGTAGCCGGCCATCATGCGGTTGATGGGCCCGGCCAGGCGGGCGTCGCAGACGATGCGGGCCGTGCCCATGCCCTGGAAGCGGCGCTGGGAGCAGTAGTAGGCCAGGCCGCCGATGTGGTCCATGTGGCCGTGGCTGATGGCGACGTGCTTGGAGGCCAGGGCGGCGCGCGGGCACTCGCCCATGTCGAAGCAGACGTCGAGCTCGGGGATCATGACGCAGGTGGACTCGCCCGCGACGGAGATGCCCTGCACGCGGTAGGGGGGCAGGTACAGGAAGGCGAGCGACCCCTCGCGGGGCGGCGGCTTGGGAAGCACCGGCAATCCTCCGGGACGGGGCGCTCGCCCGTCCGAAAGCAGTTTGAACCCCCCCACCCGACGACCGACTCCCTCTCCGCGACGCCCGGCACCGCGCCGGGCAGGGCGATGCTACGCGCGAGGGGCGGGGAATCAACGGCCCGGGCGCTCGACCGCGTCGCCGCCGCGCTGGAGCGGCGTCCCAGTGTGGGACGACTGCCCCCGAAGGGGGGGAGAAGGAGGCGTCCGAGCGGTGGCGGCGGCGCCGCGACGGGCGGACTACGCCGGGGCTCGAGCTCCGGGGCTCGCCCGGGCCGTGAGCTACGCCCTTGCACGGGAACGTAGCCGGGATGGCGCGAAACGACCCGGGCCGCGGGCCCGGGTCGGAGAGTCAACGGATCAGATTGGCTGGGCGCATCATGGAGGGCCGTTGTACGCCGCGCCGAACCCGATCATGTCATCGGTGGTGAGCTGTCCGTCGTTGTTGAAATCGGCGGAGGGCTTTCCGAGCGCGTAGGCGGACAAGAACGAGGCGAAATCGCCAGGGGTCACCTCCTTGGAGTGGTCGAAGTCCGCGCCCTGCGCGACGCTCGACTCGGTGGCCTCCGCGGGCCATTCGATGAGCTGCGCCAGGTCGAACCGAGCCCGGAAGTGGTGGTCGCCGTCCGTGTAGGGCCGGCGCAGGACAAGCTTCACTTCGACATCGCCATCGTCAACACCGAGGGGCTCCACATCGAACTGGCGGCGCGTCTCGAACCAGTCGAAGTCCTCATCATCGGGGTAGGACGGCGCGAAGAACCCGAACCCCTTGTCCCCGGCGGACGTGAAGTCGTCGATGGGCATCTCCATCCACGCGCCCGTTCCTCCCTGCCCACCGGTCGGATGCCACACCAGGATATCGCCTCGGATGTCATCCGCGTCCCCCTCGTACGGATCCACCGCGCACTCGAGATTCAGGAGCAGCGCCATCCCCTGCGTGGGGAACTCGTCGAGGTGGTCATAGGTGACCTTGAGCTCCACGAGCCAGTTGTTGCCGACGGGCGTCGAGATGATCTCGATCACATCGTCGTCGGGGTCCTCCTCGCGGACGGTGTACCGGATCCGGTCCGGCTCCATCGGGCACGACGGGTAGCACGACCCGGTCACGAGGGCACAGCTCTCGATCTGCGGCGTGTATACCCAGTCGAACACGTCGTGGATGTCGTCCCAGTAGGTGTACTGCTCGTTGGGCCACCAGACGATGATCTCCCCGATTCGCTTGGCTCGCGCCAGCAGCGCGAGCGCATCGCGCAGGTCCTCGATCGTCGCGTCGTAGGTCGTCCACGGGACCTCGTTGCTGATCGCGCCGATCCAGGGCACGACCTTGGAGGGATCGCCTCCAGGGCTGTTGAGGATCGACTCGATCCAGCGCCGGCCGTTCTGGAGCATGATCATGGAGGGATCGGTCTGCTGGTAGGGGTAGAAGTCTGGCGGGAGGTAGTAGTTGAGCCGGCCGGACGCGTTGTGGTGCTCGCTGTACTGGTAGAGTGCCGGCGCGGAGAAGTCGCCGGAGGACACGCCCGGCGAGGTGAGCCACAGGCTCCGATGGTCATCGCTGATGGTGTAATCGTTCCAGTAGTGCTTCGACCCCGTCTCGTAGAAGTTCGTAGCTCCGCGCGCGGCGAGGTACCGGGCGTCAAGCTGGGCCTCCCCCGTGGACTCGTGGTGCCGCCCCGTGTACCACCCGAACCGGTCCAGCTTGCCATCGGCGTTGAAGTCCCCGTAGTTGCTTACCTTGCACCCCGTGCCGAAGCCGGGTGGCGTGCCGGTGGTGCTCCGGTGGATCACGTCGTAGGCCGTCTCCTTCATGGCCGCATCCACGGCACGCTGGCAGATCTCGTAGTACCAAAGGAAGTACTTCCGATTGAGCTCGTCGTTCGGCTCCTCGTCCCATTCGATGGCATTCACGGGGTTGGCATCCCAGCCGAACTCGTCCACGGCATCCGCCCAGAGGCCCGCCATGGTCTTGTCGCCCTCGAAGACCCCCAGCATTCCATCCGAGCCCGGTACTTCCTCGGTGAACCACCGATCATCCTCGACCACCGCCCGGAACTGGCTCGTGAAGTAGAGACTGCAGCAGCCCGCCTGCTTGACCTCTGAGTCGAACGCGAAGCGAATGGGGTCGTACTCGAGCTCCGCGGCCGCCGCGTAGGCCTTGTACCACTCGATGAACTCTTCCATCCACGCCTTGGCCAGGGGGCGTGCGTGGTTCATCCACGGGTTCATCCACTTGACATCCTCTGGTGTGTTCGGAGGCCAGTTGCCGGGCGGGGGATCGGGCTTGTCGTCCACGTGGTAGAACGAAGCACCTTCGTTGCCGGTGCCGAGCACCCAGTCCTCGCCGAAGTGCTGAAGGAGAATGCAGATCCGGTCGGGCGCGGTGAGCCCGGACTCGATCTGCTCGACGGCCGCCCCGATGATGGCTTCCGCGACCTCATCCGCACTCTCGTAGTCGCCCAGCTTGACCCGAACGATCTGCGAAGCCCGCCCCTCGAGAAGGCCCTCCCACCCTCCATCGGGCGCATCCCACAGGTAGACGTAGGGGGGCGACTCCTGCGCCCGGACCGGGATCGTGGCGCCGAGCAGCGCCGAGGGCGCGAGAACGATGAACGGCGAGACTTTCATGGGATTCTCCTTGCCATGCGGGCGCACCGATCGCGCCCTGGTGGTGAACAGGCCAACGCATTCGGGTTGCTCACGCGCGCGTCAGGCGCGCCCGCGCCGCGAACGGAGGAGCGGCGGCAGCAGCACCAGCGCCGTCATTGGCGCCGGGATCGTCGCGACAAAGCCCTCGTGGAGGCCCGTGGCCGTCCACCGGCCCAGCCCGCCGAAGGTCAGGCCATCGCCCGAGACCGCGTAGACGTAGAATGCCTGGAAACCAGCCGGAGTGGAAACGCCGAAGCTCGCGAGGTAGTCCGTGAGCCGGGCCATGCCCGTCGAGGGAGTCCACACGCTGGCCACGAAGTTGCCGGTGTACGAAACGCCGCCCACCACGGTTCCGGTGTCATCGACCGCGTAGGCCGCGCTTCGCAGAAAGCCCGGGAGCACGCCCAAGTCCTGCGGCGCGCCATTGACCCATCGGATCGCGTGGTTGTGGCCCTGGGAGGTCGGGCTGGGACCATGGCCAACCGCAACGGATCCGTTGAGGTTCACGGCCTCGGCCTCGGCGGACACGAAGGGAGCCCCGGGAAGCCCTGGTAGGTCTTGCATCTGCCCATTCCGCCAGAGGAATGCCTCGATGTCTCCCACCGACCCGTCGGACTGGCTGATCCCCACGATGGTCGAGCCGTCGCGGCTGATGGCGTTGGCCTGGCTCAGCGTGCCGTTGGGTCGCAGGTAGCCCAGCCCCTGCATCCCGCCCGAATCGGTCCAGCGGAACGCCTGCCCGAGGACGCCGGACGGATTGAACGTGTACTCGCACGCGCCCACCACGATGGCGCCATCCCCGCTGACGCCGCGGGCGTAGCCCATCACCGCGTTCGGGAGCAGGCCCAGACTTTGGAAAGCGCCGGTCCCCACGCGCCGGTAGGGAACGGACGCGGGCGCTACCTGGCCCATGTCGCCCACCACGATGGCGGCATCGGAGCTCACGCCGTTGACCGCACTGTTCGCGGGCGCTCCCGGACCGGTGAAGTCCTGCCGGCCGCCGGCGATGGTCCATGTGAAGCCCGGATAGTGCGCCCCAGGCAGGTTGCTGTAGCCCGCGGCGACGGCGCCGTTCTGCGCCAGCGCCAGCACGTTCGTGCCCTCTCCATTCGGGGGATTGCCCACGGTCCAGAACCCCGGCGTCTGTGCGCCGGCCATCCCGGCGAGCAGGAGCGGGACGGCGATCGCGACGATCCGAGGCAAGGCGGGCCCCCTTCTCCATCCAAGGTACACGCGGGCGGGCCAGAGTCCAAGCCGGAATGAAGCCCCCTTCACGGGGGTGACGCCCGATTCGGCTTCGGCCGCGGGGGGTTCCGATAATTCAGGTCGGCGGAGTGCGGAATGTCGAATCGCTCGAATCTGTGCGGTTGTCGCGGAGATCAGGTGATCGCGGCCCGGGACCCCCGCCCCGCACCCCACCGCCATGCGACCGGCGCCCGGGTCGATCGCTTCCCATCGCCGACGGGGCGGCCGGCCCAGGGGCCTCATCCACCGCGCGCTACGCTTTTCCCTCGAAACGGAGCCGGTGGTGGCGCGACCGTGACGCGCACCGGCGGCGACGGATGGCGACAACGACGCGCGCCCCGGGCCTCACCGACGCGCGTGACTCCTCCTGCGCTTCCTCTCTCGGGCTCGCGAGGCCGGTGGTTCGGCGCCCCGCGGCTCCCAAGGAACGGGGGTGCGCGGGCGCAGGTCATAACGGATGAGTTCCAGGCGGCCCTTCGGCGCGGATGAGGATGTTGGCGTGGGAGTGGCTCATGCCGGGGAGCGTACCGAGCGACCCTCGCCCCGCTGGGGCTCGGCGTCTACGCCCGGCGCGTGCCCCGGGTTCCGCTCGAAGACTCGCTCCACCCGGGGCTATCAACCACCGCCCCCTCCGGGGGCTTCCAACTGACGCCCCCTCCGGGGGCGCGGAATCGCTACGGCACCATGAAGCGGGCGCCGGTCGCGAGGTACTGGAGGGCGGTCGTGGGCGGGGAGGGCAGGAAGACCACGGCGAAGGCTCCGGCCCGGGTGGCGGAGGTGATGAACTGGAAGAGGCTGCCGCTGGCGGGGGTGAAGCCGGGGGCGTAGGCGCCCAGGAGCGTGCCGCCGAGGGTGGCGCCGCCGGCGCTGAGGATGCGTCCCATGTTGGCGCTGCCCAGGGCGCGGATGCCGATGTCGAGGAAGCCCGAGGCGGCCTGGGTGAAGGCGCCCGCCCCGGCGCTGGTGATGCTGAGGGTGGCGCCGGCGTCGAGGCGGAGGCGGCCGGCGTTGGTGAAGACGCCGCCCGTCGGGGTGAGCGTGAGCGTGCACCCATCGCCGAGGGTGAGGGCGCCCTCGTTGCGTCGGAGGTTGAGGAGGTCGGCGCAGGCGGCGCCGGCGCCCTGGAGCTCGACGCGGGCCAATGAGCCGATGGCGGCGACGGAGGCCGGCAGGTTCAGCGTGGCGCCGGCGCCGATGGTCCAGGCGCCGCCCACGAGCAGGCCGCTGGTGAGCTGGGCCACCGTGCCGGCGAGGGTGAGCGTGCCCTGCTCGACGGTGACGGCGCCGGCGTTCGAGAGCGCCCGGGCGAGGGTCTTGGCGCCGGCGCCGGCGGTGGTGAGGGCGCCGGTGGACCAGACGGTGAGGGCGCCCGTGCCGCCGATGGCGCCGGCCTCCCAGCGGAGGTCGCCGGCGATGGTGAGCGAGCCCGAGCCGGTGACCTGCCCGGAGACGAGGCGGACGGGTTCATCGCCGGGGGCGAGGGTGGTGGGCGCGTTGAGGTTGAGGTTTCCGGCGTTGGTGAGGCCGCCGACGAGGCGACGGATGCCGCCGGTGCCGGCCTGGATGTTGATGGTTCCGCTGTTGAGGATGGGTCCGTTGTCGGCGACGAGGATGGCGGGGGAGGCGGCGCCGACGGAGGTGAGGGTGAGGGTGCCGGTGTTGGAGAGGCCGGTGACCCAGGTGAGGCGGGCGCCGAGGCCCGAGACGCCCTGCACGGTGACGGTCTGCCCGGGGCGGACGTTGCCGGCGAGGGTCGAGCCGCCGCGCAGGATGAAGGAGGCGGCGCCGGTGGCGGTTGCGCCGAGGCTGAGCGTTCCGGCGACGATGACGGGGCTGCCCGTGATGGTGCCGCCGAGGTACTCGAGGGTTCCGCGGCTGCCGGTCATGAGCAGGGCGCCGGCGATGGCGAGCGTGCCCGACTCCTGCTCGAGGACGGCGTTGGGGCCGGCGATGGTGAGCGTGCGCCCGGCGCCGATGGCGATCGTGCCGCCGAGGTTGGTGTAGGAGGCGTTGGGCCCGGCGAACACGGTGGTGGCGTTGATGTTGACGGCGCCCGCGCCGAAGCCCGTCACGTTGAGCAGGCCGCCGGTGAGGCGCCGGGCGCCGCCCACGCCGGCGTTGAAGTTGAGGGTTCCGGAGTTGATGACGGGCCCGATGGGCCGGAGCGAGGCGTCGACGGCGGCGGTGGAGGTGAGCGTGATGGTGCCGGCGTTGATGAGGCGTTCGATCCAGTAGACCACGGCGGGCTTGCCGGTCACGCCCTGGATGGTGAGCGTGCTCTCGTCGTTGACCTCGCCCTGGAGCACGCTCGTGCCGCGCAGGATGAAGTCCCCCGTTCCGGCGGTGCCCAGGTCCAGGTAGGAGTCGGTCAGGATTCCCGTGCCCCCGACGAGATCGCCGTTGCTGAGTTCGAGGGACGCGTTGGTGAAGGAGGTGGTGGACGCGGTGATGCTGGCGCCCTGGACGGTGAGCTCGGCGTCCATGCTGGCCTGGAGGCGCACGGCTGGGGCACTCACACCGCCGGTGAGGCTCAGGCTGGTCTCCTCGAGCGTGAGGTCCGAGTTGACCAGCGTGAGCGACCGGCAGGTGCGGGTCCCCCCGCCGGTCAGGTAGACCTCCACCGCCGCCCCGTTGATGACGACATCGTCGTTGACCCCCGGCAGGGCGTTGCCGCTCCAGTTGGCGGCGTTGAGCCAGAGACTATCGCCCCCGCCGCCATCCCAGCTCACGAGGAGGCGCCGGGGTTCGAGCGCCTCGAAAGCGCGCCAGGGGGTGGGCGCCGGGGGATTCACCCCATGGCGAAGGGTTACGACTCGGTTCGACCACCACCGGCTGCGGGGGTTCCGCGTGCTGGACATGTTCCGCTCCTCGTTGAGCCAATCCTGCCTGCGAGAGCGCCAGCGTATCGGCCCGGGCCGGGGGATCAAGGGGCGCCCGGACGGGAATGGCCGATACCCTACGGGCGTGAACGACCGTCCCCCGCCGTCATCGACCGTTGCCGCCCCCGCGTCCGGTGCGCCCGTCGTCCGGGCGCTGGGCCCGGGTGGCATCACGCTCGGCGTGGCGTGGGCGCTCTTCCCTGCGGTGGGCGGGGGCGTGCTGATCGCGTACCTGGGGACGGTCAGCGGCTGGCTGCGCGGCTTCGGCGATTCGGGGGTGGCGATCTACACGGTGGGGTTCATCGTGGCGGCGGGGGTGGGGCTGCTGCCGA
>CAYWOF010000078.1:0-11049 GCA_964459825.1 uncultured Phycisphaeraceae bacterium
AGGATGAAGTTGTACCGCACATCCTCGGGGTCCTTGTCCATGTGGGCCCCGGTCACCTTGTCCTGCTGCAGCACCTGGACGGCGCCGACGATCCCGACCCTCTCAAAGGCCTTGTTCCACATCAGCGCCCCCTCCTCCACCCAGCGCCGGTAGCGGACGGGAACGGTGTTGTCGATGTAGTAGGTGATGGGCTCCTTCGGCGGGCTCAGCTTCAGCTTCGGGTCGCGCTTCTCCAGCTTCCACCGGTTCACGTACCGGGTGTACTTCTGCTGGTTGTCGAACTTCGAGAGATCCACGTACGTCGTCGTGAAGAACCCGATCCGCTCGTCGGCCACGCGCGCCGTGTAGCCGGTGCTCTCCGGGATCAGGCTGATCGAGTAGTGGAAGGTCTTGATCGTGCCGCCCCCGACCGGGGCCTCGTAGGCGATCTCGATGTTCTGGGGAAAGGCCTTGGCCTTGGCGATCGTCGCGAGGTTGGAGTTGAGCCCGCCCGCCGAGCCGCCGAAGAACGTCGTCGCGCGGTTGAGCAGCAGCTCGTCCATGTCGATCACCGGCCCGCCGCCGGGACCCATGCACACGATCGGCACGTCCAGCACGACCCGGTCCGTGAAGAGCGTGTTGACGCTGTTGGTCACCTCGGCCTCGCCGGTGGCGCGGGTCGAGAGCTGGGGCTCGATGAGGGCCAGGCGCCGGTCGTACCGCTTCCAGTAGACGTACATGTCGCCCGCCTGCAGCCCGGCGTACGACTCCCCGCCCGCCACCGTCATCGCGAAGAAGTGCTTCTGGTTGGCGAACGCCCGCGGCAGCTCCGCCAGCATCTGCCCGTCCTTGGCGCGCGTCCACAGCGTGTAGAAGCTCTGCTCGCCGTCCGAGGTCGAGACCACCTTCTCGAAGTCCTTGGCCACGTCGGCGAAGGGCGGGAAGTCGGGCTTGCCGTTCTGGGCCGCGGCCGGGGACGCAACCCAGGCGGTCGCCGGCAGGCCGATGAGGGCGCAGGCCAGCACGCGCCGGCGCGGGTTCTTGCTCGTCATGTCGCACTCCTTTGTGGTGTCCACCCCGGTCTCCATGTTCCGTCCCACGCGGGCCCCGCGCCGGGGGCGCTCACCCGCACTCCTTCATCCGCCGCTCCCCCCCAGCGCTCCCCGGTGCGCCGCCCCCACGACCGCGATGGTGATCGCCGCGAAGAGCACCAGGGCCAGCTGGAACGCCCGGTCCCTGGCCGCCAGCTCCGTTGGGTCGTCGTACGCGCCTCGCTCGAGCAGGACGATACACCGCAGCAGACCGTAGGTTGCGGGCAGCACCGTCAGCCACAGGAGGTTGAAGCCCAGCTCGTAGTGCTCGCCCCGGGCCTGCACGTACTGGGCGTACGTCAGCAGCGTGGCGACCCCCGTCACTACGACCGCCATCCGGAGGAGTTCGTCCGTGTACGACGCCTGGACCCCCCGGGCGGCCTGGGCCTCGCCGCCCATCGTCCGCCGCTCCCCCAGCCGCTTGCCGAACGCCAGGAACATCGACACGAAAAACGTGCAGTTGAGCAGCCAGGAACTCGGGGGAACCCCCGTCGCCAGGCACCCACCCACCACCCGCAGCACAAACCCCAGCGCCAGGCACATCACATCGATGATCACGACGTGCTTGAGGCCCATCGAGTAGGCGGTCGTGGTGGCGAGATAGAGCCCGACGGTCCCGACGATCCAGAGCCCGCCGGCCGGGGCCCCCGCCACGACCACCAGCACCATCGAGGCGATCGACGCGCCCAGCAGGGCCAGGGCCCAGGTGATGCCCGTCCGGACCGGGACCGCGCCCGAGGCGATCGGACGCAGCCGCTTGCGCGGGTGGGCGCGATCGGCCTCCGCATCGCGGATGTCGTTGACGACGTAGCACGAGCTGGAGGCAAAGCCGAAGGCGAGCAGGGCGCCCAGGACCGCCAGCCACCGGACGTCCCGGCCATCGGCCAGGGCGTAGGCCGGACCGACGATGACGAACGCCCCCTTGGCCCATTGGCTGGGCCGCGCCAGGCGCAACAGGTTCAGCCACACGGACCGGGCCTCCCTCTCCTCGGGGCGGGGCGGGTTGTCCGGGGTTGGCCATGGAGACGGTTCATGGGGCGCGCGGGACGACCGATAAGATCGCGGCCACGGAGCCGGGATCGGCCGCTTGATCGACAGAACGCGGACCGGGCATCCACAGTTCGCGCCCTCGCCCCTGCATCGGCAGACTTTGCCGGGTCCGTCGCGGCGGAGACGGAATCAGGGATCGATCGGGGCCAGGGCGTCCAACTCCACGCAGGTGACGAATCCGTCGAAACCGCCCGGTCGCGCGCGGACGCGGATTTCCGTCGCCTGAACCGGTTGGGCCAGGGTCCACTCGAGGATCTGGAAAGGCCGAGCCGGAGGCGCGGAGTGCCGCCTATCGCGGGGCGTGACGGCGGCGCCGAGCTCGCACGGTCCAAACCACGATGACGCTACGGTCCCCGGCTCCCCGGTTCACCGTCTCACCGTCTCAACCTCAGGGGCACCCCTGAGCGAACCGCGTCTGAAAGCAGACGAGGTCCGCGGCGTCGAAGTCGCCATCGACATCGCAGTCGGCGTACGGATCGCGCACGGCGAGCTTGGTGGTGTAGCAGACAAGGTCCGAGACGTTGAGGGCCTGGTTGTTGTCGCAGTCGGGATAGCACTGGCCGATCGTGCCGACCCACTGGGCGATGCCGGGAGCCGTGCCGGCGCCCACGGTCACGAACGAACCTCCCGCAAACAGCGACGGGCCGCGCCCATCGTCGTACCCCGCGAAGCCCCTGACCTGGAACCCGATGCCCGCGCCCAGCGCCTCCCAGCTCGTGCCGTTCCAGCGAGCGATGTTGCGCGCTGGGGTGGAGCCGGCCATGGAGAACGCCCCCGCGGCGTAGAGCGCCCACCCGCGACCATCGTCAAACACGTGCAGCGCGTTCACCTGCTGGATCGTGTTCGGCAGCGGGTTGAACACGCCACCGCCGACAGTGGACCACCCCTGCCCGTCCCACCGCGCGATGTTCAGGAGGTCGGGCCGACCGATGACAAAGTCGTATTCACACGCAACGTACAACGCCTCACCACCCCCATCGTCGAACGCGATCAGGTCTCGCGGCGGCTGCCCCACGCCGGCACCCAGCGGCTGCCACGCCGTTCCGGTCCAATGGGCGATGTTCCGGATCGGGGTCTGACCGATTCGGTTGAAGAACCCCGAGATGTACAGGCTCGCTCCCCCTCCGGTGTCGCACGCGGCCATCGCACCGATCTCCCCATCCGTCGCCGCCCCGATCGGATGCCACGTGACCCCATCCCACCGGGCCGCACCCCATTCCATCTGCGCCACTTGCACCACGCCGTAGATCGACATCCCCGAGCCATCGTTGAACGAAAGACGCGGCATTCGACCGATGTTCTCGCCGGGAGACCTGAAGAAGAAACTCGGCGGTGTTGGTACCCACACAAGTCCATTCCAGCGGTAGAGCCAATACCAATCGCTTTGACTCGACCCCCACGATTCCATCGGTGCGGCGCCAGACGGCGAGTACCCGAAGACGAACAGACTGGGTCCCTTGCCCTCGTCGAGCACCACCAGACCCTGCAGGGCCCAGAGCGGGTCCGGCAGCCCCTCGCCCACGAAAGTCCAACCCTGCCCGTCCCACCGACCGACCGCATCGAGCACACCCCAGCCGTTTCCCACGAAACCCGCGCCCGCGACGGCGTACAGCCTTCGCATCGGGCCTTCCCCGAACGCCGCGATCGACCCGAAATCTCCGCGGACGCCCGGGTCCAGTCCGGTCCAGAACCCTGGGGCCGTCTGTGCCCTGGCGACAGGCTCGCCCGACCCGGCGATCCCTGCCACGAGCAGGACTACCACGCACAGCCTCAGGATCCGGCGCGCAGCATCCCCCAATGCCCAAGTCGTGAGGCGACCCCTCTCGAGGCCCGCACGCACCGACGCGTTCATGGTAGCTCCCGGTAGCGAACGGTCAGGAGATCGTTTGCGCTGGTGCCTCCCCACGATGTCCCCACGACAAACACATTGTCCTGCCCCGATAGCGTTGCCCGCGAAATCCCCGCTGGGATGTCCTTGAACTCCCCTGGTCCGACATAACGGATGTTCCACACCGGCAGCTTCGGGCCCGAAAGAGGAGGCTCCGACGTGTACTTAAGCGTCCAGTAGTCGGCCGAACCTTGAGGGCCATCGCTCGATGCCGTAACGCGCACGTCCGCGAACGCGCCGGGCGTGGGGGCATCAGTCGCGACCAACGCGATCGGGAAGTCATTCAGGCCCGCGGCCCCGTTCGCTTGAGCCACCCACTGCCGGGTCGCGCTACCGCCTTCATCGCGGTACTGGATGAGCACGACATCGCTGTGAGGCATCCCGACGAGCGTGCCCTCGGCCGCGAGAAACACGAGGTGCTGCGCAGGGCCGACGGGCGGCGTGTAGACAGCAGTGGTCAGCGCTCGCGCCCGATCCGGGCCGTGGTGCGAGAGATCGAACGTCTGCGTCCACACGACGGAACCCACACTCGAGTACTTGATGCACAGCGTGTCGGTGTCAAGAGTAGCCAGGAACGTGATGTTCGCTGCCACGTAGATTCCGCCATTGGCGCCGATCGCAACGTCAACCGCCTCCAGCTTCTGATTCGTCGCGGAGTACGTTTGCGGCCAACCGGCGAGGGGCAATCCCGTCGGAATCTGGTATCGCGCCGTCACGATGCTCGTCGTCGCGCCCGCGCTGTTAGATGTTCCCGATACCAAGACGACGTCATCGTCGAGGACGACATCCACGGGCGCATCGTAGTATGCTCCCGCGTAGCGCTGGGCGGGCATGGCATCGGACCCGTCGCTGGCCAAGTACGCAAAGGAAGCGAAGTCTGCATCGCTCGTGATCCCCGTCGAACGGGCGGCGACCGCCACGAAGAGGTCGCTCGCGTCAATCGCTACGGGCACGTCATCGCCCACGAAGCCCTCATATGGCTCGTGGTTGTACACGCGCGTCCAGCGGAGGTTCAGGTCCGAGTCATAGGCCACCGTCAGCGTGTTCCGCTGACCGCTCAGGCCCGGAACATCACCCGTGACGTAGACTCGAACGTCGTCGATCAACTCGTCATGGACCACGGCCATTGCCCGCGCCGTGTAGAGCCCCGGAATGTCGCTGTCGCCGGGCCAGATCGCGTCCGCCAC
Organism: uncultured Phycisphaeraceae bacterium; assembly: GCA_964459825.1. Lineage (GTDB taxonomy): Bacteria > Planctomycetota > Phycisphaerae > Phycisphaerales > UBA1924 > CAYWOF01. The sequence continues at coordinate 5,196 of CAYWOF010000078.1, forward strand.
CACGTTCCCATCCACGTCGTATTTGACGACCGTCATGACGGAGTACCCCGTCTCGATCGTCTGCGTCCCCGCTACGTAGAGGTTGTTGTCCGCGAACGCGACCTCGACCCCGTCATCGTTCAGGCCCGCCGGCGCCGGGTTCGGGTACCGCCTGTTCCACACCTCTTCCACCGTCTGGCCCTCACAGATACCCTGCCCCCCCCCTAACAGAGCGACCGCGATCGCCGCGAACGCGATCGCACGAATCCCCTCGACCCTGATCCGGCTCGTTCCCTCAGCGCTCATGGTGTGCCCTCCTGTCCGTTGAACCCGGCCCGAGCGGCACGTAACGCTCGTGCCAAAGCGGCCTTCTTCGCCGCGGAAGCGTTCCCCAAGGGAATCCATCGCCTCCCCCGGCAGGCCTTCCCGCGCCAGAACAGCGCGATGCACCCCACAGGCTACCGTCCCGGTCGCCTCGACGCAAGGGGGAACCATGCCGATGGCCCGCTCGAAGGGGCCGACTGGAAGCCGCCGTGCCGGTTCGCACCCTTCGGGGCAAGCCCGGGGGCCGTGCCGGCGCCCATGGGCCCGGGAACCGGGCACACGCGTCATGGGGGTGGATGCCGCGCGGCCGCTCAGGGCTGGGCCGGCGGGCGTCGAGTTCGGAGCAGGTGATGAAGCCATCGGGCCCGCCGCTGGGGCCGCGCAGGCGGATGCCGGTGGCCTGGATGGGCTGGGGCAGGGTGAACTCGACGATCTGAACCGGTCGCGCGCGGTCGAGCGGGCGCGTGGGGCCGCTGACGCCCGGCGGGCTCACCCACGCGCCATCGATCCGAAGCTCTACCGGCACTGGAACCGTGAACGCGAAACGTGGGCGCCGACCGAACCCGCGCCTTGGAAGGGGCGGATGCGTCAGGGGCAGCCTTGGGCGAACCTCGTCTGGAAGCAGATGTAGTCGTCCACACTGTGAGTCCCGCTCTGATCGCAGTCCGCATAGGGGTCACGGAGCGCGAACTTGGTCTGGAAGCAGGCGAAATCGAGCGCGCTGAGCCAACGGTCGCCATCGCAATCGGCCAGACATGGCGAACACGGTGTCCACTTTGCGATCATCGCCGATGGCTGTCCGCCCGCCTCGAAGAAAAGACCCCCGAAGTACACGGAAAGTCCGTCACTATCCTGGCAGGGACGGACCGCATGAACATCGGCACCGACGAGTTGTCCCAATCGCGACCATCTGGCGCCATCCCAACACCCCGCCTCGAGCGTGAGAGCCCCGGTGCCGGCTTGCGGGAAGGCACCGGCGACCCACAGGCGGTCGCCCGATCCCGTGTCGCTGGCCTGCATGGCGAGCAACCCGATCGGCGCGTTGGGGGTTCCCTGGCCCAGGGCCGCCCACCCATTACCATTCCAGCTCGCCATGTTCGTGATCGAGAGCCCACCGGCGGTCGTGAAGACCCCGGCCATGTGCAAAGCCGAGTTGTACACCGCCAGCGAGTGGACCAGCCCTTCGTACATCGGGGGAGTCCAGGCGCCCCCACCGACTTCGGTCCAGCTGGCCCCGTCCCACTGAGCGATTCGGCGCGCGATCGCGCCGTTCATCCCGTGGAACCACCCCCCGACGTACAACCGGTCCCCGGTCCCATCGTCGTACGCGCTCAGGCAGTCGATCTGTGCGTTGCCAGCCGTCACCTGGCCCACCAGGGTCCACGCCCCGGCCGAGTGTTTCACCACCCCCTTGATGCTCTGGCCCGTGCCGAACGACCCGGCGGCAAACAGCGCCTTGCCAAGCCCGTCGTCGAATACTGCGAGGTCGCGAACGGTCTCGCGTGCCCCAGGGGCCAGAACCGCGAGTCCCAAGGGTGACCAGGCAGTCCCATCCCATCGCGCAACCGGACCGGATGGCGCGCCATCGACACCGTAGAACGAGCCTCCCGCGCACAGCCGAGGCCCGGCCGCGCTGTCCACGACAGTGAGCGCATGAACCACGGGCGGGTCGCCATCCCATCCTTGAAGCCCTTTTCCCAGCGACTCCCACGCGGTTCCGTCCCAGCGCGCGATCGCCCGAGCGGTGATGCCGCCCACAGCGCTGAAGCCCCCGCCCGCGAACAGGGCTGGTCCCCGGCCATCGTCGTACACCTCCAGAGCCTCGACCTGCGCATTGCACCCCTTCCCACATCGCTCCCACGCCGTTCCGTCCCAGGATGCCAGGTGGGCGGCGGGTATCATGCCGGCCTCTTCGAACGGTCCACCGGCGTACAGCCGGGGACCCTGTCCGGAATCGAACTGGGCGATCGCGTAAACGCCCCCGCTTGGAGCCGGGGTCACCGTACCGGTAGGCGGCCCGCTCGGGCTCGGGTAGTAGGGTCGCGCCATGCCCAGGCCCAGCGCTTCCCAGGCGGTGCCGCTCCATCGCGCGAGCCCGCGCAAAGGAGTTCCATCGGCCCGGGCGGTCAGAAAGTTGCCGCCGGCATAGAGCCTGGCGCCTGTTCCGAGATCCGCTACGGCCAGGGTCGCGACGTAACGGTCGTCCTCGATGAACCCGCCCGAGAACCCTCCGCCCGCATCGTGCCACGCCCCATCCCAACGGGCGACATGGAACGCCTCGATCGTTCCGGCTCGCTTGAACACTCCCCCCACGAACAGCGACGGGCCAGCGCCGTCATCGAAGGTCGCCAGCGCGGTGACCGCGGTGGAGGCGCCGCTTCCGGTCACGCCGCCCGAAACCTCGCTCCACTGCACGCCGTTCCAGCGGGCCAGGCACGACGCGCCGATGGCGCCCGCGACGGCGAATCGCCCGCCGACGTAGAGGGCCGGACCGCTCCCGTCGTCATAGACCGCCAATGCGCGGCCACCGAGCAAGCCGGTATTGGCCACTTCCGGCAATCCGCCGCCAACGTCACACCAGCCGTCCTCGCACCATCGCGCGATGCCGCGGATGCTCTGTCCATCCACCTCCCAGAACGCTCCCGTTGCGTACAAGCGCGGTCCCTGGCCATCATCGAAGAAGCCCAGGCCCCGGACCTCGCCGGCGCTCATCTCGCCGGGCAGGTACGCCCAGCCGGCTCCATCCCAGCGGGCGACGAGCGCACGCGCCGAAGCGCCCAATCGGCCGCCAACGTACAGCACTTCCTTTCCCTGCTCCCGACGAGTCAGCAGTGCACCCACCTGCCCCAGGTCTGCGGGCGCCCCGACTCCCTCCCAGCGCTCTCCGTTCCAGGCGGCGACCGTCGAGTTCGTCGGGCGCACGCCGGCGGAAGCTCCCGCTCCGACGAGCACTCGCCGGAACCCATCGTCGAACGACGCCAACGCCCGGTATCCGCCAAACGGAGTTCGGCGTTCCGTCAACTCAAACTGCCCCGCCCAGTGGCCTCGGCAAGGCTCGTCACCGCCCCGCGGATCCGCGCGGCCGGCGGATACCGTGACCCACCCGGGCATTAGCGCGGCCACGCAGATACGGCAAATCAACGGCGGCGAGAGATTGCCCATGCCCCTTTCCTGCGGGCTGGCCTCTTGGAGGTACCTTGGTGCAATGAACTCAGGACCAAAGGCTCGGCCCATGATCGGCCGAGCCGGCGCGTGCGAAAGCGCCCGGAGCCTACCGCGCCGAGCCGCCCGCCGCAAGGGGTTCAGGGCTCGATCGGCACCAGTCCATCGAGCTCCGTGCAGGTGACGAATCCGTCGAAACCGCCCGGTCGCGCGCGCACGCGGATTCCCGTCGCCTGAACCGGCTGGACCAGGGTCCACTCGAGGATCTGGAACGGCCGGGCGGCGTCGGGGGCCGGGGATGGACCCGTGACGCCCGGCGGGCTCACCCACGCGCCATCGATCCGAAGCTCGACGGGCAGGGGCACGAACCACCCCCCGCGCGCGAGCGGGCCATCGAAGTGGTCACCCTCGATGAAGCGGACCGCCGCGACCGCCACGGGGCGGTCGTACTCCACCGTGAGGACGACCTGGCGGGGCGGGGGCGCGCCGGCGATCTGGCTGGTGAAGTACGCCTCCCCGCCCGGGATCGGCTCGAGGCCGGAGCCATCCGCATCGAAGCCGTTGGCGATCAGGGCGACCTCGCCCGACCCGTGCCCCGGCGGCGGGATCCCGGGCTGCGAGACATGGGCGGTGACCGTGCCCCCCGCGGCCCGGACCGCCAGGTTCGCGCTGCGCGCCGCCTCGCGCTGCGTGGGGCTGTGCGCCAGCGGATCGCCGGAGATGGCGGGCGGGAGGATCCACTGGTTGGTGACGAGGTTGACCGAACCGCCCGCGTGCTCCACCGCCCGATCCACCAGGGCGAGCACGCGATCGGCCATCATCGAGAGCGTGTCCTCGGCCTCCGGGTCGGCCGGCAGGTAGTCGGGCAGGTTGTCGCGCGTGCGGTAGATGTTGTAGCGGTCGGACATCCACACGCCAGGGAACGCGGCGCGGATCGCGTCGTAGCCCTGCATCAGGCCCAGCAGCCCGCCCATGGTGGCCGTGCCGTTGTCCGAGTCCCAGCCGCTGAGCGTGCCGATCTGGACCGTGCGCTTGAAGTCGGTCTGGCCGTAGAGCAGGGCCATGATCCCGCAGGCGAAGTTCACGCTCGACTCGGTCCAGCCGCGGTAGACGAAGCCGTGGGCGCCCGCGTTGCCGTGGTACCGCTCGTGCACGCGGTCGCGCGTGCGCTCCCAGTCGTTCACGTCCGGGTTGGCCAGGAAGTCCTCGAGCACGAAGTCCACGATGTCGGCGGACTTGGAGGTGCCGGGGACCCACCGGCGCGCCTCCGTCACCAGCCACACGACCTGCTCGCGCCCCGTGAGCCCCGGGGGCACCTGCGTCGCGAGGCTGTAGAGCACCGCGTAGAACTGCGCGGCGTGCGCGCCGTACCCCCCCGCCGTGGTGCGGATGGGGAGGTCGCCCGCCGCCAGCGCGCGCTCGGGCATGCCCGGCCAGATGGCGCCGAAGACCTCGGTCGTCAGCTGGGCGTCGATCTGGAGCCGGTGCGCGTTGGCCGCACCCAGCGAGGTGGCCGGCGGGAGCACGCCGCGCCCGATCAGCTCGCGGGCCCGGGCGTTGGAGACCCAGATGTACCGGTTGATGTGGCTGGTCCAGCCGTCGGCGATCTGCGTCGGGGAGAGGACCGGCGTGTTCAGCGCGCCAAGCAGGTGGACATACACGTACTCGACGTCGGTGTCGTCGTCGGCCAGCCAGGGGTTCTGCCAGGTGACGAACTGGAGGGGGTGCCCGCCGATGAGCATCCCCCAGTTCTCGTCGGTGAGGAAGGGGGGCTCGATGTACCGGCCCTCGGTCTTGAGGCCGGTCCAGTTGGCGATGCACTGGGCGAGCCAGAAGCCGTGGAGGCGCTGGCGGTACTCGGCGCGGTCGATCGCGCGGGGCGGGCTCACCGGGGCGAACCCGGCGCCCAAGGCCAGGGCCGCGACGCCCGATATCCACGGAAGGAACCCGCGGGCTCGCCATCGTCTTAGACTCATCGCCCGCCCTCCCGCGGCGCGGCTCGAGCGCCGGGGCCAGTCTATCCCAAAGGGGGTCGGTCGCCGCATGCGGATCAGCCAGGAAAGCCCGAGCCCACCAACGCGGGCGCCGGACCCGCGAAGGGCCGGGGGGGCCGGCGCGCGCCGGGGGCTCCTGGCCGGCGCGATCGTCGCCGGCGTGTACCTGCTGGCGGCGGTCCCGCTCATCCTCGGCGGCGTGATGCGCGGCCGGGGCGCGTACGACATGGTCAACTTCCACGAGCTCGTGGTGCGACGGTTCGCGCAGGACTGGCCCCTCCCGGATGTCGGCGACTACCTCTCGACGGCGACGCCGGGGTACTACCTCGTGCTCGCGGGCGTCTGCCGCCTCGGGGCCTGCTCCAACGCCGCCCTCCAGCTGACCGGGGCCCTCT
>CAYWOF010000079.1:0-11012 GCA_964459825.1 uncultured Phycisphaeraceae bacterium
GCCCGGGTGTACGTCGGGGCCGACACCGGCCCGACCCACCTGGCCGCCGCGCTCGGCGTGTGCACCGTGGCGCTCTTCGGGCCCACGGATCCGGAGTTGTGGGGAACGATCGGGCCTCGCGTGCTCGTGGTGCGGGCGCCCGGGGGCGACCTCTCTCAGCTGCCGGTGGGCCGGGTGCTCGACCTGGCGGCCGGCGCGCCGGCGCCCGGCGCCCCCCCGCGCCCACGCCCCGCGCCGTAGGATGGGTTGGGATGTCCACCATCGTCGGCGTCAGGCTGAAGGTCGGCCTCGAGGTCCACGTCGAGCTCGCGACGCGGAGCAAGATGTTCAGCCGCGCGCCCAATCCCGCGCGGTCCGGCACCGAGGAGCCCGATCCCAACACCCTGATCGATCCCACCGTGCTGGGCCTTCCGGGCGCCCTGCCCGTGATGAACCGCGCCGCGGTCGAGATGGCCATGCTCGTCGGCCTGGCCCTCAACTGCCGCATTGCCGAGTTCACCAAGTGGGACCGCAAGGGCTACTTCTACCCCGACCTGCCCAAGGGGTACCAGATCAGCCAGTACGACCTGCCGCTGTGCTTCGACGGCGCGGTGGATGTGCCCGCGCTCGACGCGAAGGGGTTCCCGCGCGCCGACGCCGAGCCGCGGCGCATCGGCATCGTCCGCGCCCACCTCGAGGAGGACGCGGGCAAGCTGCTCCACGAGGCGCCCGGGGGGCTCCCGATCGACTTCTCGATCGTGGACGTCAATCGCGCGGGGACCCCGCTGCTGGAGATCGTCACGGCGCCGGACTTCGACGGCGCCGATCAGGTCGTGGCCTTCGCCCGCTGGCTGCGCGACCTGTGCCGCTTCCTCGGGGTGTCCGAGGGCGTGATGCAGAAGGGGCACGTGCGCTTCGAGCCGAACGTCAACACCCTGCTCACGCTGGCCGACGGGCGCGCCATCGCCACGCCGATCGTCGAGGTCAAGAACCTCAACTCGTACAAGGCCCTGCGCGGCGCCATCGAGCACGAGCTCGCCGAGCAGCCGCGCCGCTGGGAGCGCGATGGACGCGAGATGGCCCCGGGCGCCAAGACCACCCGCGGCTGGGACGACGCCCGGGGAGTCACCTTCATCCAGCGCGAGAAGGAGGATGCGCCCGACTACCGCTACTTCCCCGATCCCGACCTGCCCCCGGTCCGCATCGATGCGCCGTGGCTCGAGGCGGTCCGCGCCCGCCTGCCCGAGCTGCCCCTGGGGCGCCAGCGCCGCTATGTCGCCGAGATGGGCCTGTCTCCGGCCGAGGCCGCCGCCCTCGTCGAGGACCGCGCCACCAGCGAGCTGTTCGAGGCGTCGATCGACGGCATGGGCGCGCTGGGGGTCGATCCTCCGCGCGCGGCACGCCTCGCGGCCAATCTCCTCCTCCAGTCGGGCGCCAGGCGCGCCAACGAACGGGGCGTCCCGATCCACCGGCTCGGCATCGACGCGCACCAGGTCGCGCGCATCGCCCGCCTGCGCGCGGACGGGCGTATCGGCGCCAACGCCGCCGATGAGCTCTTCGGCCTCTTCTGCACGCCCGCGGGCGGAGCGGGCGCTCCCGCCGACCCCGAGGCCCTGGCCCGCGAGCGCGGCCTGCTCATCGTGCGCGACGATGCCGCCCTCGACGGCTGGATCGACGCCGCCCTGGCCGCCCAGCCCGCGGCGGCCGCCGACGTCCGCGCCGGGCGAGCGCAGGCCCTGGGACGCCTCATCGGCGAGATCATGAAGGCCAGCGCCGGCAAGGCCGACGCCAAGGCCGCTCGCGAACGCCTGCTCGCGAGGCTCGCGGGACGATAGACCGTGACCTCATCCCGGCGTGGGCGAGGCCGGCTCGGGTGCACTCTCGGGCGCCGGCGCCTCGGCCGGCGCGACGGGCTGGGCCCGATCCGGGAACGCGGCGCGCTCCATCTCCAGCACCCACTCCTCCAGCTTTCCGTGCCGGTACAGGTCCAGGCGCACCTCACGGCCGCCCAGCTTCGGGTGCGCGGCCTTGATCTTCAGGAAGACCAGGTACTTGTCCCACTTGCGCTTGTCGACATCCTCCAGGTCCTCGGGCGTCACGGACACCCCTCCGGGCATTCCCAGCCGTCGCGCCCCCGCCTCCCACGTGAACACGCGGGCCCGCACCCGCACGAAGAGCACGACGAGGTAGAGCGCGAACCCGAAGCCGATGAAAAGGAAGAGCCACTGGATCGCGATGTCGTAGGCCGCCAGCGGCTTGGGCGCGTCCTTCTTGCCCGCGGAGCCCGAGGTCCACTCCCGCTGGAGCTGGGCGAGGCGGTCCTCGGCGACGACGGAGGAGGCATAGGTGGTCGCCTCCGGGCGCAGGCTCGAGATGACCGAGAGCGCCCGCAGCCAGTTCCGCAGCGCCAGGTCGCGCGCCCCGATCTGCGCATCCTCGATCGCGTTGACTCGTGCCAGCTCCCCCGCCGGGTCCTTCACGCTCGCGTTGAGCAGCGAGGCGTCCGCATCCCGAACCGCCTGGAGGTACTCCCACTCCCGATACTCCGCCACGCGCCGCCCGCGGGCCGGATACGCCACGGTCGCGTCGTAGAGCGAGTAGAGCCCGAAAAGGACCAGCACGATGAAGAAGATGCCCATCTTCACCAGCCAGGGGCGCCGGAGGTTCGATCGCTCCGGGCCGGCGCCCGCCGGAATCCCCGCCCCCGCGATGCTCGCAGGTGTGGTCGCGGTCGATTGGGCGCTGCTGGTCGCGCCTGGGTTGGTGCTCATCGGAGGGGTCCTCGGTGTGGTGCAAGGGGTGCGATAACCCCCCGGACAGGCCCCACGGGGCTAGATCTCATCGTCGGCCAGACCAATCCGGGCGAAGGCCAGGCGCCACCAGGCGGCCGTACGCCCTCGACCCCCCGGTCGGCACATCATCGGCGCGAAACCGCCCCGATCTACACGGCGTAGCGGGATGCGCGGAGCGATCGCTCGCGACCCTATCGCCCGTTCGAGCCAACGCTCGTGGGCACGCCGGAAGCGGGCCGCGGCAGTCTGGGTGGTCTGGCGAAGGAACAGGCGCCGGAGCATGGGGGCCATTGTAGCGGTCGCCCTCCGGCCATCCCTCTGTTCAGGGCTGGACTTCCAGCGCGTTTCGGCTAGGCTCCACGAGCGGCGCCGCCTGGCAGGACGGCCCGCAGGGACACTCGAAGGAGAGGGAACCATGGCTCACGTTGCATTCGCGAGGATCGGGTTCTGGTCGGCGGCCGCGCTCGCCCTGTGCGCCACCACATCCTCGGGGGAAGAGATCCACCTCCAGGCCCGGAAGGACAACACGCTGTACCAGCACCCGCTCGGGGCGCTGAGCAACGGCGCGGGCACCTTCATGTTCTGCGGTCGCACCGCGCAGGCCGCCGGCAGCATCCGGCGCGCCCTCATCGCGTTCGATGTCGCCGGCGCCATCCCCGCGGGCTCCACGATCGATGCCGCCAAGCTCGTCGTCACGATGGACCACACCATCTCGCTCGACCAGACCTGCGGCATCCACCTGGCCACCAGCGACTGGGGCGAGGGGGCCTCGCTCGCCCCCGGCGAGCAGGGCAGCGGCGCCGTCGCCTCACCCGGCGACGCCACCTGGCTCCACACCTTTTTCGACACGAGCCTATGGACCGCCCAGGGCGGCGATTTCCTTCCCGGCGCCACGACCACCACGGTGATCGGCGCCCCCGGCCAGTACAGCTTCTCCGATCCGGCCGTCGCTGCCGACGTCCAGGGCTGGCTCGACAATCCCGCCTCCAACTTCGGCTGGGTCATCCGCGGCAACGAGGGCGCCAGCGCCACGGCCAAGCGGTTCGCCACGCGCGAGCACGCCGACCCCGCGTCGCGCCCGTTCCTCATCGTCGTCTACACGCCACCCGCCTGCTACCCCGACTGCGACGGCAACGGCACGCTGAACGTCAACGACTACATCTGCTTCCAGACCAAGTTCGCGCTGGGCGATCCCTACGCCGACTGCGACAACAACGGCGTGCGCAACGTGAACGACTACATCTGCTTCCAGACGAAGTTCGCCCTCGGCTGTTGAACCGGAACGCGGCGGCGCGGGAGCGCCGCCCGGGGTGGATCGGCGGACCGCGAATCCCCTTGCACCGCCGCGCGGGGCCCGAGTAAGCTGCGCCCCGATCGGCGTCGGGGAGTTCGGACCGGCAGGGGAGGCCAGGCATGGGGTTCTCGGGCGTCGCCGTGGTGCTGGCGGGGGCGTGCGTCGCGTCGTCAAGCCCCGCGGTTGCGCCGGGACCGCCCCTCGGGCCGCCTCGGATGGTGCGCTGCCTCACGCCGATTCCCGCGGGCGACGGCCTCCACGCCCCCAACACCTGGCCCGGCGGCCTCGTCTACTACACGTTCAACCCGGCGATCAGCGCCGCGCAGCGGCAGAAGATGCTCGACGCCTGGAGCACCCTCTCCGCGGCCGCCAACCTCCAGTTTCTGGCGCGCTCGAACGAGCCCAACTACATCGAGGTGACCGTCTCGACGACGCCGGGGGCGAGCTCGAGCTCCGCCATCGGGATGACCGGGTCGCAGCAGTTCCTGCGGATCAACGGCGCCCACTGGGACCTGCGCGGGCTGCTCATCCACGAGACCTGCCACGCGCTGGGACTGTACCACGAGCACCAGCGCCCGGACCGCGGGGCATTCGTCGAGGTGAACCTGGCGGCGGTCTCGCCCGGGTTCGGGGGCAACTACGGCGTGGTCGGGGCGACCCCCCATGGGCCGTACGACTTCGCCTCGCTGATGCACTATGACCAGTTCGGGTTCAGCGCCCACGCCGATCGAACCATCCGCGTGCGCCCGCCCTTCCAGCGCCGGTGGCAGTACGCGATCGGGACCTACCTGACGCCGGCGCCATCGCTGTCGAACGGCGACATCTGGGTGCTGACGGCGCTCTATGGCGGGACGCCGCCGCCCCGCGCCTTCTCGCTCACGAGCCCCGGGCCCGGCCAGGCCGTCGGCACGCTCTGGACGCCCGCGTTCTCGTGGCAGGCCTCGACGCTGGCGAGCGGGTACCACATCCAGGTGGACGACTCGCCCCTCTTCGAATCCCCCGCCATCGACGCGCAGACCACGCAGCCCGCGTATCAGCACCCCGCCGGCCTGCCGATCAATCGGCTCCACTGGTGGCGTGTGACCGCTTTCAATGCACAGGGAATGGTCGAGGCCTTCCCGCTCGACACGCAGGTGTTCTACACCGGTGACAACTACCCGGCGCGCCTGCACGTGGACGACTCGGCGCCCGTCGGCGGCGACGGGCTCGCCTGGCCCACGGCGCTCCGGGACCTCGGCCTGGCGCTCGAAACGGCCGCGGCCTCCTCGGGCGCGGTCTCGGAGGTGCGCGTGGGCCAGGGGGTGTACCGGCCGGCGTTCGGATCGAGCGACCGGTCGCAGTCGCTCAGGCTGCCCGATGGGTGCGCGGTGCTGGGAGGGTTCGCGGGCTTCGCGGCGCCCGATCCCGACGCGCGCGACATCGAGGGGCACCCGACAGTTCTCAGCGGGGACCTGAGCGGCGACGACCTTCCGGGGTTCGTCAACCGCGCGGACAACTCCCACCACGTGATGATCGCGATGTCCGCCGGCGCCTCGACGCTGCTCGAGGGGTTCACGATCCGCTCCGGCAACGCGGACTCGGAGCCCATCACCGGGGGTGGCGGACTGATCGTGGACGGCGGGGCGCCGGTCATCCGCCGGTGCATCTTCACCGAGGGCGAGGGACGGTTCGGTGGCGGGCTCGCGGTCCTGCTGTCGGGCGCCGATCCCGTCGTCGAGGACTGCCGGTTCGAGACCAACCGGGCCGCGCCGGGCGGCCTCGGGGGCGCGCTGATCGCGCAGGCGACCATGCCGTTCCGGATCGACCGGTGCGCCTTCGCGGGGAACTCGACGAGCGGTGGGGGAGCCGTGGGCCTGTACTACGCCGGGCCGACGATCGTCAACGGCCTGTTCACGGGGAACGAGGCCGCGCTGGGGACGTTCGCCGGTGGGGGGGCGCTCGCGGCGTATCACCAGTCGCTCCCCACCCTGGTGAACTGCACGATGGTGGCCAACTCCGGGGGCCTGCTCGGCGGGGCGGTGTACGACGATGGGACCAGCACCACCCGGGTGCTGAACTCAATTCTGTGGGCGAACACGCCCGACCAGACGGCGGGGGACCCGGTGGTGATCTACAGCAACGTGCAGGGCGGGAGCGCGGGCACGGGGAACATCAACGCGCCACCGATCTTCGGGGGAGCGGCCGGGCCGTACGCGCCGGGCGCGGGCTCGCCGGGCATCGATGCGGGATCCAACTTCCTCGTGCCCGCCGGGGTCACGACGGACCTCGCGGGCGATCCCCGCTTCGTCGATGATCCGGCCACGGCGAACTCCGGAGCCGGGGCCGGACCGCTCGTGGACATGGGGGCCTACGAGTTCCAGGGCGCCCCGTGCTATCCCGACTGCGACGCCTCCGGCGGGCTCAGCGTCAACGACTACATCTGCTTCCAGACGAGGTTCGCCCTGGGCGATCCGTACGCGGACTGCGACGCCAACGGCGTGCGCAACATCAACGACTACATCTGTTTCCAGACCGGGTTCGCGCTCGGCTGCCGGTGAGGATCGACGGCCAGACGGCCGCTGCGGAGGGCCGGGAGGCACGCCATGCTTGCCCTGCGCCGGCCAGCCGGTTCCTTCCCGCGACCCCGCCGGGGCGCGGATTATCGAACCGATGGGGCCAGGCCCGCGAACCGGACGGGCGATAAGCCGCTCTGGGCTTGTTTGTTGCGCGGAGAGTGTTGCGATCGCGCCGCCTGCTGGTAGGATGCCAGAGGGTCCGCCGCACGTCGCGGCGGAGGCGGTGCGCGTGGACGGGGGGAGGCAATCCCCGAGACGCGGTGCAAGGGGATCGAACGCGTGTTCGGCCGATGTGTGGTGGCCGCAAGCAGGGACGAATCAACGGGTCGGGCGCGCCCGAGCCCGAAAGACGCCCGTCCCGCCCGGCCCGATGGATCGGCCGGTTCGTTGCAGGAGGGAGCCATGAGGCATTCGATCGTGACGGGCGTGGTCATCGGGATGCTGGCCCTGGGGGCCGGGCTCGCCCCGGCGCAGACGCCCGCCATCGGCGCCAACTTCAAGGGGAGCGAGCGAGGCACCCACAGCGGGTTCGTCCCGCCCGACACCAACGGCGTCATCGGCCCCTCCCACTTCGTCGAGCTCATCAACGGTCGCTACACCGTCTACACGCGCACCGGCGTCGTGGCCCAGACGCTCAACCTCGACGGCTTCTTCGCCGCGGCCGGCGCCGGGCCCACCAACTACGCCTTCGATCCGCGGGTCGCCTACGACCCCTTCAGCCAGCGCTGGTTCGCCGTCGCCCTCGACAACCCGGGCGCGCCCAACAACTTCCTCTTCGCCGTCTCCAAGACCTCCGACCCCACCCAGGGCTGGAACGGGTTCAAGATCGACAGCGACCTGGGCAACCAGGAATGGGCCGACTTCCCGCAGCTGGGCTTCAATCGCGACGGCGTCTTCGTCTGCGCCAACATGTTCCCCGTCACGGTCGGCTTCGCCTCCAACACGCTCCTGGTCCTGCCCAAGGCGGACCTGCTCCTGGCCACGCCGACCGTGGCCAACCGCACGCTCTTCGAGAACGTCAACCCCGGCGGCGCCAACGGCACCGGCTTCAGCGTCCAGCCCGCCATCAGCATGGACGACACGCCCCTGCCCCACCCGCTCCTCTCCCACTTCAACTCCGTCGGCAACCCCGCCCCCGCCCAGATCAAGCGCTCCAGCATCGGCGGCTCGATCGGCAGCCCGTCCTACCCCGGTGTCGGCGGCCTGATCGAGATCACCGGCCGTCCCAATCCCCTCAACGCCTCCCAGCCCGCCATCGGCAACCCGCCCAAGACCCCCATCCACGTGGGTGACTCGCGCTTCAACTCCTTCGTCGTCCTGCAGAACGGCGAGCTCTGGGGGGTTCAGTGCGTCGGCGGCGGGAGCCACGCGCAGGTCCGCTGGTTCCGCCTCGACGCGACCACCAACGCCATCATCCAGGAGGGGTTCATCTCCGACCCCGCCAACGACCTCTACTACCCCTCCATCGCCGTCAACGACCTCGGCACGGTCGTGATCGGGTTCACCGCCTCCGGCCCCACCCTGCCCGCCAGCAGCTACTGCGTCGTCGGCCGGACCATCTCCGGCACCACCACCTTCGGCACGCCCATGCTCCTCAAGCTGGGCCTCGACGACTACGAGGCCCTCGACGGCATCGGGCGCAACCGCTGGGGCGACTACAGCTGCACCTCCGTCGACCCCATCGACCAGAGCCGCTTCTGGACCATCCAGGAGTGGTGCCCGGCCGACGACGTCTGGGCCATGCAGATCACCGAGGTCCTGCCCGACGGCGGCGGGGGCAACAACGTCTGCTCCAGCGCCACCACGATCGGCAACGGCACCTTCACGGGCACGACCGTGGGCGCCTCGCCCGACGGGGCCGCCACCTGCGGCAACTCGAACCTCGCTCCGGACGTCTGGTTCCGGTACATCGCCACGACCACCGGCGCTGTGTCCATCGACACCTGCGGCTCCTCCTTCGACACCGTCCTCTCCGTGCACTCGGCGTGCCCCGGCAACGTCGCCAACCAGATCGCCTGCAACGACAACGCGACCGCCGGGCCCTGCCTGGGCACGTTCCAGTCGCAGGTCGTGATCAACGTCACCGCCGGGCAGACCTACCGCGTCCGCGTCGCCGGGGCCAACGGGGCCTTCGGGAACTTCCGGATCAGCATCCGCTCGCTCCTGGTGCCCAACGACAACTGCGAGGACGCCACGCCCATCGCCGGCGGGCCGGTCATCGGCACCACCCTCGGCGCCACCTCGGACGGGTCGAGCACCTGCACGCCCGTGGGCACCGAGGCGCCGGACGTCTGGTTCTCCTACACCGCGCTCTGCACGGGCCGGATCGCGATCAACACCTGCGGCTCCTCCTTCGACACGGTCCTCTCCGTGCACGCGGGGTGCCCCGGCTCGGTCGCCAACGAGCTGGCCTGCAACGACGACACGACCGGCGGCGCCTGCGCCAGCACGCCGCAGTCGCGGGTGCTGGTGGACGTGACGGCGGGCCAGACGTACCTGATCCGCGTCGCGGGCAAGGGACCGGGAATCGTCGGCTCGTACATTCTCAACCTCGCCCCCTTCGCTCCGGCCAACAACGCCTGCAACAACGCGATCGCCATCGGCAACGGCACCATCAGCTTCGGCACGAGCGGGGCGACCACGGACGGGCCCAACGAGCCCGCCGGCTGCAACCAGAACGGCTACACCCACGTGGACAGCGACGTGTGGTTCCGCTACACGGCCGCGTGCACCGGGCAGGCGACCGCGGACCTGTGCGCGAGCAACTTCAACACCAAGGTCGCCATCTACGGCGCCAACTGCCCGAGCGCGTCGGGCCAGACCATCGCCTGCAACGATGACGCGTGCGCCAACCGCTCGAAGGTGATCTTCCCGGTCATCCAGGGCCAGCAGTACCTGATCCGCGTGGGCGGCTTCGAGGGCGAGACCGGGCAGGGCGTGCTCACCATGACGTGCGCCGGCACGGTCTTCTGCTACCCCAACTGCGATGGCAGCTCGGGCCCGGGCAGCGTCCCCACGCTCAACGTCAACGACTTCATCTGCTTCCAGACCAAGTTCGCCCTGCGCGACCCCTACGCCGACTGCGACAACAACGGAACCTACAACGTGAACGACTACATCTGCTTCCAGACCAGGTTCGCCATCGGGTGCCAGTGAGCCGCGCGGAGGCGTGACTCGTCCGCGGCCTTCCCGGGGAGGCCGGCCCACCCGACGGGTCGCGCCCGGCCCGGCCCGTCCGGCCGGTCGCGCGCGCCCCGCGCGGGAGGTTCCGGTGCGCAGGCGGCCCCGCTTCGAGCCCGGGTCGTCCACCCTCAGAACTTCAACACGACGGACACCGGCTTGTGATCGCTGGGACGCAGGTGCCGGGCCCGGTGCTCATCATCCCCTTCGTTCTGCGATTCGTACGCCCCCGTCTCGACCTTGCAGGAACCCGCCACCACCCGGAACCGACCCTGCTTGCGCCAGATGGCCGGCGACACCAGCACGTGGTCGATCAGCTCGTCGATCATCTTCCCGTCCTGGAGCGGATCGGGGAACCGCACCGTGGCGGCCCCGGCCAGCCCGTCGGGCGTCATGGCATGACGCAGGAAGCTCTCGGGCTCGAGGAACGTGCCCACCAGCTCGTCCAGGATGTTGTGGATCAGGAACTCCCGCTCCATCAGGTCGAAGAACGGGCCGTCGTTGAAGTCGCCCAGGACCAGCACGCACCGGTGGCCACTCCGGATCTGGCCCGTGATGAACTGCCGGAGATGGCCGATCTCGGCCGAGAGCCTCTGGCGCTGATCGAGCGCGTCGAGCACCGCCACGGCGTCACGCCGCTCCCACTGCTTCTTCGTCTTGAGCTTCGAGAACTTGGACTTGGTGTGCAACGCCACGAGGCGCAGGGGCTCGCCCCCCGGCGGGGCGTACTCGAGCACGAGCGGCACGCGGGCGAACCGGTGGTGCTTCCGCTGGTCCGCCTTGAAGGAGGTCCACGGGTAGTACGGGATGCGGGTCGCGAGGAACGCGGCCTCCGGCGAGTCGGGCGGGAAGACCCTCACGTGGGGCGCCACATCCTCGCGCACCAGGAAGGCGACGGCCTGCGCGTTGTAGTTCGACGTGAAGGCCTTGTACGCGCCATCGAGGTGCTGCTGCGAGAACCTGTCCAGCATCGCCGCCTCGGGCGCGGCCTCCTGCAGCGCCACGATGGGCGCATCCACCGCCCGGATGACGCCCGCGATCCGCGCGCACAGCGCGGGCACGTCCGTGATGGGGGCGAGCCTGATCTGGCCCAGGCTCTTTCCGGCAAACGTGGCCGGGATGGTTCCGTTCCAACTCCCCTTCTTCGGGGCGCCGAAGATGGAGATCATCCACTCGACGTTGAACGTCGCGATCTTGAGCGTGGGCACGGTG